>CALXYG010000075.1 GCA_944392885.1 uncultured Clostridia bacterium | reverse complement strand
CCAAATAATCCTTCACTATTTATTGCCATGTTTATGGCTGCTCCTGCTAATATTAGTAATACTATTACTGTTATTACCAATGCCACTAGTGTTATCCCTAACTCTTCTTTAGGATGTGTTTTTCTTTCCTTTTTCATCTTCTTCCTCCTATTTTTTTATTTTGCGCATTTTTCCGTTCAAAAACTTGGGTTTTAAACTTTATTTTTTAGCAAACAAGCCTACCCATCTCGCACTTTGTAATTATACAAATTACTTATACTTAATGGGCAGGCTTTTTTTTTAATGCTACCTTTTTTGTAACTTCTATTTCTTTTAATCCATTAGTTAAACTTAATTGTGCGTGTGTGTGTACAACCATGCTACTTTCCTCACTTCTTTTGTTTTATTTTTTTCATTATATCAAATGTGCTTTTTTTATTCAAGGTTTTTGAATAATATTATTTAATTTTTGTTATTTAGATTTACTACTTATTTACAAAAACGGTGATTGCCAATTTGCACTGTAAGGGGTCTTGACCATATCCACGCATTTGTTGCTGTATTGGGATTAAAATAGTATATTGCTCCATATGATGGATCCCAACCATTTAAAGCATCTTGTGCTGCTTTTTTTGCTGTTTCATTTGGTGATAAATTAATTTGACCGTCATTTACAACACTAAATGCACCAGATTGATAAATTACTCCAGCTATTGTATTGGGGAAATTTGGGTTTTTAACACGATTTAATACAACAGCACCGCACTGCTACTTGTCCTGTATAAGGTTCTCCCCTGCTTTCTGCATAAATTAGCCTTGCCAGCAAATTTAAATCATTTGAATTGCTCGCAGAACTACCACTAGAATTGCTAGAGTTCATTATCCCCATTGCGGCAAGAGTCTTTGGCCCTGCTATTCCGTCTACTGTAAGTCCATTTTTCCTTTGAAAATATTTTACAGCATTTAATGTTTGTGTTCCATAAATGCCGTCAATATTTCCATTATAATAGCCCCATCTTTTTAATTTAGTTTGAATTTGCCTTACCTCTTCACCTCGTGAACCGTATTTTGAAAGTGCTTCTACTTCATTAGTTCCCTCGCGAAAAAAAATGTTGTAAGATAAAAACATTAAAAATACAATCAGTATTATTGACAATGGTGTTATTATTTGTATTCTTGATTTATTTTGTTTTAACATAAAAAATCCACCTTTTTGAAAATATTGTTAAATTTATTTTCCCCTAAAGTAGATTTATTATGCGTATTTAAAAAATTCCTATAATATTGTCATTTTCATCAATATCAATTGTTTCAGCTGCTGGTTTTTTTGGTAGTCCTGGCATTGAAAAAATATTACCGGCATAAACTACAATAAATCCTGCTCCTGTTTTAACACAAACATCTCTTATACGAATTAAGAAAGGTTTATTACATTCTAAATTTTTAGGATCATCTGAAAATGAATATTGCGTTTTCGCAATGCAAATTGGCAAATTAGAATATTTAAGTTTTTCAATTTCATTTATTGAATCTTTTGCTTTTTCAGTAACTTCTATTCCTTGTGCTCCATATATCTCCTTAACAACACTAGTTATTTTATCAATAACATTGTCAGTTAATGAATAAGTATATTTGAGCTTTGATTCATTTTCACATAAATCAATAATTTTATTTGCTAAATCTATTGAACCAAGTCCACCTTTTTCCCATGCTTCAACTAAACTCAACATAATCTTTTGTTGTTTTAGTTCTTCCTTTAAATACTCTATTTCTTTTTCGGTATCTTGTTCAAATTTATTAATAGCAACAATTACATTCATTCCAAATTTGTCTTTTATATTAGAAATGTGTCGTTTTAAATTATTTATTCCCTTTTTAAGATATTCTATATTTTCTATTTCTAATTGGTCTTTTGACATTCCTCCATGATATTTTAATGCCTTTATTGTTGCCACACAAACTACCGCATCTGGAATTTTGTCTAATATCCTTGTTTTTATATTTAGAAATTTTTCAGCACCCAAATCTGCACCAAAACCTGCTTCAGTTACCACATATTCTCCCAATTTTAATGCTGTTTGTGTTGCTATAACACTGTTACACCCATGCGCTATATTTGCAAATGGTCCTCCATGAATAATAGCTGGAGTATGTTCTAGAGTTTGTACTAAGTTAGGTTTTATTGCTTCTTTTAGTAATACCGTTAATGCACCTTCTGCTTTTAAATCTCTTGCATAAATCGGCTCATTTTTACTATTATAACCTATTAAAATGTTGCCAATACGTGTTTTTAAATCTTTGATATCTTTTGCTAGACAAAATATAGCCATTATTTCTGAAGCAACAGAAATGTCAAACCCATCTTCTCTTGGAATTAAATTTTTTTCTCCAGATAAACCTATCTTTATCTCTCGTAAAGCCCTATCATTTAAGTCAATACAACGTTTCCATACAACCTTTTTAAAGTCTAGTTCATTTCCAAAATAAATATGATTATCAATCATTGCAGAGAGCAAATTATTTGCAGAGGTAATAGCATGAATGTCTCCAGTAAAATGCAGATTAATCTCTTCCATTGGTGCTACCTGTGCATAACCACCACCTGTTGCTCCTCCTTTAATTCCAAAAACTGGTCCTAAAGATGGTTCCCTTAATGTTAATATTGAATTTCTACCAATTTTTCTTAAACCATCTGCAAGTCCAATTGCCATTGTAGTTTTACCTTCTCCCAAAGGAGTAGGATTAATTGCTGTTACTAAGATTAGCTTCCCATCTGCTCTTTTTTTTAATCTCTTGTAAAGATTTGGATTTATTTTTGCTTTGTATTCTCCATAACATTCTAATTCTTCTTTTCCTATTCCAATATTTTTAGCTATATCTACAATTGGTTCTAATTTTACATTTCTAGAAATCTCAATATCTTTCAAATAAATATCCTCCTATCTTACAACACTGCTCCAACAAAACAGCCTAGTAATGCCCCTACAATAACCTGTGTCGGTGTATGTCCTAATACTTCGACTAATCTCTCATGTACTTCAACCGTTGTTAGTCCAGGTGTTTCAATTATTTTATTTAACATTTTTGCTTGTTTTCCAGCTGCCCTTCTAATTCCAGCTGCATCATACATAACAACAAATGCAAAAACAACAGACATTGCAAAAATAGCAGAATGAAAGCCATAGCTTTTGCCAACCTGTGCAGCCAGGCAACACACAACTGCCGAATGAGAGCTAGGCATTCCACCAGCTCCTAAAATTCTTTTAAAATTAAATTTTTTTGTTTTTATTAAATCAGAAATTACTTTACTTAATTGAATACAAAACCATAGTCCAAAAGATAAACATATTACTTTATTCGAAATAATTTCTTGAAAGATTTCCATTTTATACTTCTCCTTCGAATTTTTCTTCTTCTATGCTATCTTCTTTTTGAATTAATATATTAATCTTTTTTTCAGCTTGTTCTAATATTTTACTAGCTTGTCTTGAAAGTTCCATTCCTTCTTCAAATTTTTTTACAGATTCTTCTAAGTCAAGATTTCCTTTTTCTAATTCTTCTGTGATTTCCTCAAGTTTCTTCATTGTTTCCTCAAAATTCATAATTTTCCCCCTTTGTTAGTGGTCAATTCCTTCCATATCTAACATATCTTTTTTTATTTCCTATTTTTATAATATCTGTGCTTCTTTTGAACCATCATGAAACACAAGATTCACAATTGAATCCTTTTTTAGTTGTTCAACGCTTTTTACAATACTCCCATCATATTTTGTTAAACAATAGCCCCTTGTTAATGTTTTAAGAGGACTTAAAGTATCTAGTTTCGTAATTGTTTTTCCAGCCATTACTTTAGCCTTATTTACTTTAATATTTATGCTGTTTATCATGTCTTTTATGTTTTTATCAATTAAAACATAATTATCATTAATTCGTTGCTTTGGCATTGTAAACGCTCTAGATTTCATACATTTTTCATAACGCAAACACATAAATTCTATTTTCTTTTTTAATAATGTTTTATATCTATTTTTATACACTTCTATTTTCTGTTTTAGTTCAAATACATCTGTTACAGCTAATTCAGCAGCTGCTGACGGAGTCGGAGCTCTTAAATCAGCTACAAAATCTGCAATTGTAAAATCTGTTTCATGTCCCACTGCAGATATAATTGGGATTTCTGATGAGTAAATAGCTCTTGCTACAATTTCCTCATTAAATGGCCATAAATCTTCTAATGATCCACCACCTCTTGCCAGAATAAGAACATCTGCTAATTTATTTTTGTTCATAATTGAAATTGCATTAGCTATTTCTTCAGCTGCTCCTTCTCCTTGAACAGGAACAGGAAATAAACGTATATAAACATTTGGATTTCTTCTTGTACTTACATTAATTATATCTCTAATTACAGAACCTGTTTTGGATGTAAGAACCCCAATTATTTTAGGCATCATTGGTATTTTCTTTTTATGAGTAAGGTCGAATAGTCCTTCTTTTTCTAACTTTGCTTTTAATTCTTTATATGCAGTATAAAGGGTACCCATTCCTTCTCCTTGCATAGCTTTAGCATAAATTTGATATACTCCATCTCTTTCAAAAACAGAAACAGTACCAAATACAAGCACTTTTGTTCCGTCTTTTGGTGTAAAATTTAAAGTAGCTGCTTGTGATTTAAACATAATGCATTTTATAATGGAGGTTTCATCTTTTAATGTAAAATACATATGCCCTGTATAGTGGAGCTTAAAGTTTGAAATTTCTCCCTTTACTAATACATTATTTAAAAATTCATCAGACGCTACTTTTTCTTTCATATATCGATTTAATTCTGTTACAGTTATTGGATTTGGTTTCATTTGTTTACTCCTTATTGTTTCACTGGTTTACAATACTAGCAAGTACTCCATTAATAAATTGTTGTGATGTATCTCCTCCGTATTTTTTTGCAAGTTCTACAACCTCATTAATAATTGCCTTATATGGTAACCCTTGAAAATTTATTTCGAAAATAGCTAATTTTAAAAGTGCAAGATTGACTTTTGAGACTCTTTCAATTTGCCAATCTGGCTTTAAATTCTCTTCAATTTTATTTTTTATTTCATCATTATGTTCAATAATCCCTGTTACAATATTATTTACATATTCTTTTAATAAATCATTTTCTGTTTCCATATTTTTTAAAAACAACTCAATTTGTTCTATCTTTAATTCCTTCTGTATTTCTGCTCCATATAGAAATTGAAAAGCAATTTCTCTCATAGCCGAACGATTCATCTTTGCCTCCAGTTATAGTTTATCAATAAAATTTTTTAACTTTTCTTTAACTTCAAATTTATTATGTTGAATATAGTTTCCAACAAAGATACCTATACAAATTAAAATAATACCAATAATTAGTTTATATAAGTTTGTAAATAGAACCAATATAGCAACTAATGCTCCAATAAGCGCTCCACGATATTGAATAATAAAATCTTTAAAACTATTCATTTTTATTCCTCCTTTTTTACGTGTTCTGTTTTAGGAGCAATATTTTTTACCTTAATATTTACTTCTTTTACATCTAAGTCTAATGATTTTTTTATCGTTTCTTTAATTCTTGATTGTAAATTATTAGAAAGTTCTTTAATTACAGTATCTGGTTTTACTGTTAAATTTACTAAAACTCTAACATTATTTTCTTTATCTAATACCACTTTGCTTGTAATACCTTCTGTATTTTCAAATCCTTTTACTACACTATTTGCTAAATTTTCTAAGGTTTCTTTTGTTACCATTAATCTACCGTTATCGTTTTCAAGCATAATTCCTTCTCTGGCCTTTTCCTCCTCTTTAGATGATGAGTCAAAAAATATACACTTAATAGCCAGTAATATAAGTACTACACATACTCCCAATATAATACTAGAAATAGTGCTGTCTGCAAAACCATACTCTAGCATTCCATGTATTACATCTAAATCTAGCCATCCAAAAATCACTAAACATAATAATATTGCTATTATTAATATAATATTCGAAAATAATGCTAATGCTATTTTTTCTACAATTTTCATATTTTTTCCTCTTTCTTTTATGTAATAGGTCCCTAAAATCATAAGTTTGCTTGATTTTATGATTTTAGGGAATTTTATTATACTTCTTTATTTTCGTCTGTTTCTTCAGATGTTTTTTCAACAACAGTTGAAACCCCTTGTACATGAACATTGACTTCTAGAACTTTTAATCCCGTCATTGTTTCTACTGCTTTTTTTACTCTGTTTTGAATTTCAAAAGCTACATCAGGTATTCTTGAACCATATTCAACAATAATATTAACATCTATTTTTGTTTCTTTCTCTCCAACTTCTACTTTAATTCCTTTTGCCATATTTTTTTTTCCACTTAAAACTTCTGAGATTCCTCCAGCAAATCCACCAGACATTCCAGCAACCCCTGGCACTTCAGATACAGCAACGCCAGCAATAACAGCTACTACATCATCAGCTATTTTTATACCATTGCCAGGTTCTTCTAGCTCTTCTACTTCATTTACCTCTTTATTTTCTTCCATACAAAAACCTCCTATTAATATCTATTTATTTATTATTTCCTCATTAGTATATCAAGTTATTCGTTTTTTTACAACTATTTTTATAAAATTGTATTTTTGTTAATGTTATTGTAATTCCAAAAAGCTATTTAGATGAACGACTTTTACTATACAATAAAATGAGGTCACGGTGGAACATACCATTTTGATGACATTCTTTGCAAATTTTATTGCATTTTAAATCCATCTGCGGCTTGTATTTTATTTCCTCTTAGGAATTCGTCAATTTTCATTTTTTTACTGTTTTCACTTTGAATTTCTAATACTGAAAGTATACCATCTTTTGTCTTTACATATAAGCCTTTTTTTTCATCTACAAATAAAATTGTACCTGGATCTATTTCCTTTATTTTATACGCATATTCTGCAAATTCTTCATACATATCCATGAAAGTGTTTTCTGGTATTACATCTGCTTTCCAGAATTTAATTTTTTTCCCATTTAAGAAACTATACGCTCCCATAATAGGATTTAACCCTCTTACCAAATTTTTAATTTCTTTTGCAGTTTTTTGCTCCCAATTTATATTGCCCATTGACTTTTCTAACATTGGTGCTAGTGTATAATTTTTTCCTTGTTTTTCTCTTGGCTCTTTACCTTGTTCAATTAGTTTGAGAGTTTTAACTAGTAAATTTGCACCAATAATTGAAAGTCTATTCCATAATTCCCCAGTTGTTTCATTATCACCAATAGCAACTTCTTCTTTTAAAATCATATCTCCTGAATCCATGCCTTCATCCATATACATAGTTGTAATACCTGTAATTGAATCACCATTTATTACAGCCCATTGAATAGGCGCCGCCCCTCGATATTTAGGCAATAAAGAGCCATGAACATTTACACAGCCAAACTTAGGTATTTTTAGCAGTTCAGCTGGCAATATTTTTCCATATGCAACCACACAGATAACATCAGGTTGTTGTTGTTTAATCATATCTATAAAATTTTCATTTTTGCGAATCTTTTCTGGTTGTAAAACTGGCAATCCATTTTCTATGGCATACTGCTTTACAGGTGATGGCGTTAATTTCATACCTCTACCTTGTGGTTTGTCTGGATTAGTAACCACAGCAACTATTTCATGCTTTTCTTTTACAATTGCATCTAATGATGTTTTAGCAAAATCTGGAGTACCCATAAATACAATTTTCATATTTTATATCTACTCCTTTCAAATTAAAATCTATTTTTCATCTGGATTAATAATTTCAAGACTTCCTGGTATGATTTTGTCAATAAAAAGTTCGCCATTTAAATGATCTACTTCATGGCAAACAGCTTGTGCTAACAAACCTTTTGCAACTAATTTTATTTTTTCCCCTTTTTCATTTAATGCTTTTACAGTTATTTCTGCTGGTCTTACAATCTTTCCAAATTTATTAGGGAAACTTAGGCAACCTTCTTCTACAGTTTGCTCTCCTTTTGTCTTTGTAATTTCTGGATTTATTAATACAAATTGCTCGCCTTCTTCATATGTGTCAATAACTACAACACGTTTAAGCACTCCTACTTGTACAGCTGCTAATCCAACTCCATTGTATTTTTTTAGTGTTTCTTTCATATCTTCTATTAGCTCTAGTATTTTTTCGTCAATTAATTCTACATTTTTTGACTTTTTTCTTAATATATCGTCTCCCTCTTCTCGTATTGTTCGAATAGCCATTTTATTCATCTCCTTTTATTTTGCCATTTACATCATATTATTTGGATTTACATCTACTATTATTCTACTATTTTTTAGGTTCATTTTATAATATTGTTCTAAAACTTGATTAATTTTATTTATAATATTGTTATTAAAATTGCATTTCATAATAATTCGCCAGCGATATCGATTTTTTATTTTGCTAATTGGTGCTGGAATTGGTTTTGAAATAAAAGAATTTTCAATATTTTGTTTATATAAAAGTAGCACTATTTTATTTGCAATTTGTTTTGCTTCCTTTTCCGTTTTACTACTAATTCCAAATATTATTATATCGCAAAAAGGTGGATATTTCAACCTTTTTCGTAAAGTTATTTCTGTTTTGTAAAACGAATCGTAATCCTGCTTTTTTGAATATTCAATACTAAAATGTGTTGGATTATATGTTTGAATTACAACTTCCCCTGGTAATTTTTCGCGTCCTGCTCTTCCTGCTACCTGTGTTAAGATTTGAAATGTCCTTTCACTTGCTCTGTAGTCTTCTATATTTAAACTACTATCTGCTGCAATAACTCCTACCAATGTTACATTTGGGAAGTGATGCCCTTTAACTACCATCTGTGTTCCAATAAGTATATCTATATTGTTTTCCTTAAAGTCGGTTAATATGGTTTCATGTGAATTCTTCTTTGTTACTGTATCAATATCCATACGAATTGTAGTTGCCATTGGAAATATTTTATGAATCTCTTCTTCTAACTTTTGCGTACCACTACCAAAATAGCGAATATTTTTGCTATTGCAAACAGGGCAAGTAGTTATGTTGTTTGTTTCATAACCGCAATAATGACACTTTAATTTGTTTTCAGCCTGATGATATGTAAGTGTTATATTGCAACTTTTACATTTGGCTGTAAATCCACACTCACGACACATAATAAAAGTAGAATAACCTCTTCTGTTTAAAAAAAGTATAATTTGTCTTTTTTGATTTAAGTTTGTTTCTATTTTATTGTGCAAACTAGTACTAATCATGGATTTATTACCTATTGCAAGTTCGTCTCTTAAGTCTACCACCTCTACATTTGGTAATGAAGATGAATTTGCTCTATGAGTAAGTTTTAATAATTTTATATCATTTTTTTGTGCTCTATAAAAGGTTGTAATTTCTGGTGTGGCACTTCCTAATACAAGCGGAATTTTATTCTGTTTTGCCAAGAATCTTGCAATATCTTTTGCATTATATCTAGGTGACATGTCAGACTTATATGATGAGTCGTGTTCCTCATCAATTAAAATCATTCCTAAATTTTGAACCGGTGCAAAGATTGCCGACCTTGCTCCTATAATAATTTTTGCTTTATTTTCCTTAATTCTTTGCCATTGATCATATCTTTCTCCTACAGAAAGTTTACTGTGTAATACAGATAAACAATCTCCGAATCTGGCTAGAAAACGATCTATCATTTGTGGTGTTAGAGAAATTTCGGGAACAAGCATAATAGCAATTTTCCCTTTTTTTATAACTTGCTCAATTAACTGCAAATAAACTTCTGTTTTTCCGTGAACCTGTTACTCCGTATAGTAGAAATTCTTCAAACTTTTCCTCTTTTACACAATTTAAAATTTCTTGATAAGCTTTTTGTTGCTCATCTGTTAACTGCAACGGCATATCTCTTTTTACTTGTTTAAATTCAAATGGATTTCGTTCTATTCTCTTCTCTATGATTTCAATATACCCATTTTTTTCTAGTGTTTTCGTAATTGCCCTTGTTGTATCACTTAAAGCCTCTAGGTCTAAAATATGAATACCATCATTTTCTTTTAGTATTTCCAAACTTCGAATTTGTTTTTTGCTTGTTATAATTTTTTCCTCTATTTCATTTTCAATCTCGTCCCATTCTTTACTTAAATATACAAATTGTCCAGTTTTTTCTTTTACACGCGTTTCTATTTTTTTGCTAGACGTGCCAGGTGGAAACATTAATTTTATACAATCAGATATGTTGCAAAAATAACGTCTAGCCATTAAAATGGCCAATCTTAATTGACTTTCTGATATTTGATCTTGATCAACCTTTGAAATTTCCTTTACTTTATATGAGGATTTGTCCTTAATTGTAATTACATAACCTTCTTTTAAGTTTTTACTATTGCCAAAAGGGACTAAAACCTTAGTTCCTACTTTTATTTCCTTTTCTAGCTCTCTTGGAATACTATAGTCAAATATTCTATTTAGTTTTTTTACATTACTATTTAAGATTATTTCTGCTATCATTGATTTCTCCTTTTATGTTATAATCTTATCATAAAAGGGCTAAATTAACAATTATTTTTAAGTATGATTTTTTTGACATTAGTAATATATATAAATAAAAGATATGTAATTTCTTTTGAAATTACATATCTTTTTGTAACTTGTATTCATTTTCTATGATGGATATAATTATTTGGACAGTTTTTTCTAAATCATTATTTTTTAGAACATAATCGTAAAAACCTATTTTTGATTCTTCATAATCAAAGCGATTTAATCTAAGTTCGATTTCCTTCGGACTTGGTTTGTCTGCTCTGTTTTCTAACCTTTGTTTTAGTTCATGTTTTGGTACTCGTAAAAATATAGTTACAATTTTTATATCATTTTTTAATAAATTAACTAAATCCTCTGTTCCATTAACATCAATATCTTTTACAATTATTTTTCCACTTTTAATCTTCTCATTTAATAATTTTTTAGATGTTCCATAATAATGATTATGGTGTACAGAATATTCATATAATTCTCCATCTTGAATCATTCTCTCAAATTCACTTGAAGTAACAAAGTTATATGTACCACCTGCTACATCAGTAGCTCTAGGTGGTCTATCTGTATAAGATGGAAGTGTAGTTATTTTATCCATTCTTTTTAAAAGCTCTTTCTTTATAGTGTCTTTTCCAGCTCCTGCGACTCCAGATAATATTACTAACATATTTCTACCTTTCCTTCCGCAATTTCGTTTGTAGCTAATGTAACAGGAGATGCTTCATCTACTTTTGTTAATACTGTGTCTCCTGAGGCAATTTGTCTTGCTCTTTTTGATGTAGCAATAACTAATTCATATCGATTATTAACATGTTTTAATAACTCTTTTACTGTTGGTTTTACCATCATTTTTAATTCCCTCTTTCAATTTAGTCTTCTTGCAATTCATCCTTTTCAAATCTGCCTGCCACAGTTTCTGGCTGCACTGCAGACAATATAACATGTCCTGAGTCCATAATTAATACAGCTCTTGTTCTCCTGCCATAAGTAGCATCTACTGCCATTTTGCTATCTTTTGCTTCTTGTACAATCCTTTTAATTGGTGCTGATTCCGGACTTACAATAGCAATAATTCTATTTGCCGAAACAATGTTTCCAAATCCAATATTCACTAATTGCATAAAAAACCTCCTTTTACTCAATATTTTGTATTTGTTCACGAATATCTTCAATAAGTGTTTTTGTTTCAACTACTAATTTTGTGATTTCTAATTTGTTAGCTTTTGCTCCAATAGTATTAATTTCCCTATTCATTTCTTGTATTAAAAAATCCATATTTTTCCCAACTGCATCTTCGCTTTCTAAAAGATTTATAAATTGATTTGTATGGCTTTTTAATCTGGTAATTTCTTCTTGTATAGAACACTTATCTGAATAAATAACTACTTCCTGTGCTAGCCTTGCTTGATCTATAATATCTGTTTTCGTTAATTCTTTTATTCTTTCCTCTAATTTTACTATATATTCCTCTACAAGTCCAGAAGAAACGCAAGAAATTTCTTCAATTTTTTGAATTATTTGCTTAATTCTTGTTTTCATATCTTCTGCCATTTTAATTCCTTCATTTTTTCTCATTTGAATAAAATCTTTCATTGCGAAATCCAAAGCTTGTTTTAACTCATTCCATAATAACTCTTCATCGTCCGTATTCTCAATTGTTAGTACTTCTGGAAGTTTTGCAAGTTCAATAACACTAATGTTACTCTCTAAACAATTTTCTTGTGCAATATTTCGAATTTCCTTTAAATATATTTTAGCAATTTCATGGTTTATTTTTATTTGTTTTCCTTTTTCACTATTATTGGTAAATGAAACAAAAACATCTATTTTTCCACGTGTTATATTATTTAGTACTGTTTTTCTTACCATGTCTTCTAAGAAACTTAAACTTCTAGGTAATTTTATAGTAATATCACAATATTTATGATTTACTGATTTTATTTCTACACAATAATGTCTGTCTTCTGTTTCATATTTACCTCTTCCATATCCAGTCATACTCTTTAGCATGCTATTTCCTCCATTTATACGTTATTACCATTTTTTTTGTTCGCTGTTTTCTGCTTTGTTCCTTTTTTTTCTACTGTATCAGTTTTAGTCATTGTTCTTTTTTTATTTGTTAATTTTTTTTCAATTTTCTCTTCAGTTTGTTGTTTTTTTATATTTGTTCTAGTCCTATTCGATTTATTTGATGTTTTTTTTGTTTTCGTTGTATTTTTTACCTTTATTTCTTCTTGTTTTTCTTTGTCCATTGCTTCTTTATCTTTATCCATCTCTATATTCTCATCTAAATTTATCTTTTCCTTTTTAACAATTTCCTTTACATCACTTAATGTCCTTTTGTGTTTAGCATGTATGCTTACACAAATAATAACACTTTTTATTACATAATAAAATGTAAACAATAATGGTACCATCATAAAAATTTTAGTTATAGCTGCTTCTAAATAAAAGTATGTATATGGTGTAAAAAGAGTAAACAAGGCTACTGCTAATAACTCTAGTCCATATATTGCAATATTTCCTTTTCCATTTCGATATGATTTTTCAAAAAGGATAATGCTAAGTACTAATATAACTATTGAAAATACATATGCATCTTGTATAAAAATATTTTTTTCAATGTTATAAAAACCTAAATTTAAAAACATAAAATAAATTATAATACCAATTGCAAAAAAAATATTATAAAATACTTTTTTATATATTTCATCTTTGATTTCTTGTGGTAACCTTTTCTTTTTAATAATTTCTTTTTCTTCATTTTCCTGTGTAGTTTCTTTCATTTGATTATCTCTCCCCTAATTAAAATCTCCCAATTCATAAAGAATAATTGTCGCAATAACAATTGGTGCTGTTTCAGTTCTTAAAATTCGTTTACCCAAAGTAACAGGTATTGTACCATATTGTTCTAACTCTTTAACTTCATTTTCGGTAATTCCACCTTCTGGACCAATTATTATAGCAATTTTTAAATTCTCTTTTTTTATTTTTTTTAATTCTTCTTTTAATTGATGCTTTTTCTCTTCTTCATATGCCAATAATACTATATCATATTCTTTTAAAATTTCATATATATTTTTTAAATTATATACAGAATTTACTTTCGGAATTTTATCTCTCTTGCACTGTTTTGCTGCAGCTTCAGCGACTTTTTGCCATCTCTCGACCTTATTTCTTGAATCTTTATCATTTAATTTTACAACACATCTTTCTAGCCTAATTGGTGTAAATTCGCTTACACCAATTTCTGTACCTTTTTTTATAATTTGTTCCATTTTATCTGCTTTAGGTAGTCCTTGAAATATATGAATATAAGTATGTGGCTCCCTTTGTTCCTTTAGTTTTTCTATAATAGTTGCTTGTAAAAATTCCTTTTCAATTACTTCAATTTGACATATATAGCTTTCACCAGTTTCCTCATCTCCTACTATTATTTTCTCTCCAATTTGGCTTCTTAGTACATTTTTTATATGGTTAATATCTTTTCCGACTATTATAATTTTATTTTCATAAATTTGTTCTGATTTTACAAAAAATTTTAACATATTATATTTTTCCTCTCTTTTTTGCCTATTATAACATAAAACCAACAAAAGTAAAACTTTTGTTGGTCGAATGCACACTCCATGTCCCATCATCATAGATATATTTTTAAAAAATATGTATATTACTTCTTTTGAATAATATTATTAACATTAAAAGTGCTATAATTGTAATCATTTGATTTGTACACTTCCTTCCAAAACAATTTTTTAAAAACGTTTTTTATATTCTATATTTTTTTTTATTTTTTGTCTAGACATAAAAATAAAATACCTATATTGTTTATAGGTATTTTAGCCAAATAATTCACGTTTTTTTATAGTTTTTTTTTTTTTTTTTGTTTTTGTAAGTTCTATTATTATATTCCTTTGTTCTGTAGTTAATTTTTTTGGTGTTTGTACTATAACAGTAAAAATAAAGTCACCTCTCCAGCTTCCATTTACATTTTTAAACCCTTTATTTCTGATAGTAAATTTCGTACCTGTTTGAGTTCCTTCTGGTATTTTATATTTTTCTTTATTTCCATCTACTAATGGTATTTCTAATTCTGCCCCAAGTGTAGCTTGAGTAAAAGTAATTGGGATGTCACACAGTACATGATCTCCTTTTCTAGTATAAATATTATGTCGTTTGATATGTACTATAATAAATAAATCACCCTGAGATCCTCCATTTACTCCTGGTTCTCCTTGTCCTCTTAATGCTACAGTTTGACCTTCATCAACTCCTTCTGGTATTTTAACTGTAATTTTTACATTCTTTTTAATTCTACCTCTACCTCTACATTCTGGGCACGGTTCTTTTATTACCTTTCCACGACCTCCACAATTGCTACAAGTTCTAGTGGTTTGCATTTGTCCCAACATAGTAGATACTGTTTGTGTAATTTGACCAGTTCCATGACATACACTACATGTTTCTGGGTTTGTTCCTGGTTTGCTTCCCTTTCCTTTGCAGGTACTACATTCTTCACTTCTTGAAATATTAATTTCTCTCTGAACACCCAAAAATGCTTCTTCAAATGTAATTTCTATATTTGTCTGTAAATTAGCTCCTTGTTTTGGTGCATTAGGGTTACGATTTGTTCGACCACCAACTCCTCCTCCAAAGAAAGAAGAAAAAATATCTCCAAACCCTCCTAAATCTCCAAAATCAAATCCTCCAAATCCGCTTCCATTATATGAATAATAACTTCCAGAATTACCTCCAGCTCCTCCAAATCCAGATGGTCCATTAAAGCCAAATTGATCATACATTTGCCTTTTTTGTTTATCTGATAATACTTCATAAGCCTCGGTTACTTCTTTGAATTTAGCTTCTGCTTCTGCTTTATTGTCTGGGTTAGCATCTGGGTGGTACTTTTTTGCTAGTTTACGATATGCTCTTTTTAGATCATCATCACTTACGTTTTTATCTACACCCAATACCTCATAATAATCTCTCTTGTTCTCTGCCATGTTTTCCTCCATTTAAAATTAACTACTAGAAATTAGAAGTCGGAATATAGTATTTCAACATTCCGACTTCTGAATTCTGGTTATTTATTATTGTTGTTTCCGTCTTCTTCTACTTTGTAGTCTGTATCATATACTGTTCCATTGTTTGTCTGTGTATTGTCTTCGCTACTTCCGTTAGGATTTGTTGTGTTTGCTTGTGCCTGCTGTTGACTATATAATTTTTGTGAAATATCATAGAATACGGTTGTTAACTTTTCAGAAGCCTGTTTAATCGCATCAGTGTCATTTCCTTCTAATGCTTTCTTTGTAGCTTCAATTTCTGTTTCAACTTTTGCTTTTTCTTCACCACTAATTTTATCTCCTAAATCATCTAGTGTTTTTTGGCTATTATAAACTAAGCTCTCTGCATTATTGCGAACTTCAATTTCTTCTTTTTTCTTTTTATCCTCATTTGCATGTGCTTCTGCATCTTTTATTGCCTTTTCAATATCTTCATTTGATAGATTTGAAGAAGCTGTAATAGAAACCTGTTGGCTATTACCTGTTGCCATGTCTTTAGCTGAAACATGAACAATTCCATTTGCATCAATATCAAATGTAACTTCTATTTGTGGAACTCCTCTTGGTGCTGGCGGAATTCCTGTTAATTGGAATCTTCCAAGTGTTTTATTATATGCTGCCATCTCACGTTCACCTTGTAATACATGAACCTCTACACTTGTTTGTCCATCTGCTGCTGTTGAGAAAATTTGAGATTTCTTTGTTGGTATTGTTGTGTTCCTTTCAATTAATTTTGTGAATACTCCTCCATATGTTTCAATACCTAGTGATAAAGGTGTTACATCTAATAACACTAAATCCTTTACATCACCAGATAGCACTCCTCCTTGAATTGCTGCTCCAATGGCAACACATTCATCTGGATTGATGCCTTTATCTGCATCTTTTCCAGTAATCCTTTTTACCATTTCCTGCACACATGGTACTCTGGTAGATCCGCCTACTAATAATACTTTGTGTAACTTGTCTGCCGTAATTCCTGCATCTTTTAATGCCTGATTAACTGGTCCTGCAGTTGCTTCTACTAAATCATGAATTAGTTCTTCGAATTTTGCTCTTGTAAGTGTTATATCTAAATGTTTTGGTCCTGTTGCATCTGCTGTAATAAATGGTAAATTAATATTTGTTTGTTGCATTCCAGATAATTCAATTTTAGCTTTTTCAGCTGCTTCCTTTAATCTTTGCATTGCCATTTTATCACTGCTTAAATCAATTCCATTTGATTTTTTGAATTCTGATACTAGATAGTCCATGATTTTTTGGTCAAAATCATCTCCACCAAGTCTTGTGTTTCCATTTGTAGATAAAACTTCAAACACACCATCACCAATGTCTAAAATAGACACATCAAATGTACCTCCACCTAAATCGTAAATCATAATTTTTTGGTCTTGGTCTTCTTTGTCCATACCATATGCAAGTGCTGCAGCTGTTGGTTCATTTATAATTCTTAATACTTCTAATCCAGCAATTTTTCCAGCATCTTTTGTAGCTTGTCTTTGGCTATCACTAAAATATGCAGGAACTGTTATAACCGCTTGAGTTACTTTTTGTCCTAAGTAATTTTCTGCATCTGATTTTAGTTTTTGTAGAATCATTGCAGAAATCTCAGGTGGTGTAAACTCGTCTCCTTCAATTTTTACTTTTCTGTTTGTACCCATATCTCTTTTAATAGAAATAACTGTATGTTCTGGATTTGTAACAGCTTGTCGTTTTGCAATTTGTCCGACTAGTCTTTCACCATTTTTTGAAAAAGCAACAACAGATGGAGTTGTTCGGTTTCCTTCTGCATTTGGTATAACAACTGGTTCGCCACCTTCCATAACAGCTACGCATGAGTTTGTAGTTCCTAAGTCAATTCCTATAATTTTTGACATATTTTTTCCTCCTTGATATTTGAAATTTTTATATTTTTAATTTAATAACTTTATATTTGAAAGTTGAAACTTATGTTGATATTTTACTTTCTTTTCTATTTTAGTAGGTTATTTAATTTGCAACAACTACCATTGAGTGTCTAATAACTTTATTACCTATTTTGTAACCTTTTCTAAATTCTTCTTTAATTTCTTTTTCTCCTAATTTATCATCTGTTACAGAACTAACAGCTTCATGAAGTTCAGGATCAAATGTGGTTCCAACTGTTTCAATTTCACTTACCCCATTTGCTGTTAATACATCTTTAAATTGTTTTAATACTAATTCTACTCCCTGTTTGTAATTTTCGTCGGTTGATGATGAGCATGCCGCCTTTTCAAGATTGTCTAATACAGGTAGTAAAGTTTTTATAATATCTGAAAGCAAAGAATTATATAGTAATTCTCGCTCTTTGCTACTTCTTTTTTTGAAGTTGTCAAATTCAGCCATCAATCGTTTTAGCCTATCTTCTTTTTCTTCTAATTCTTTTTTAAGTTCAATAATTTCATCTGCCTTATCATTTATATTTTCTATTATTTCAGGTTCTCTCTTTTCTTCTTCCATGTCATTTCCTCCTAAAACATTCCTTTTCCTAATTGCTCATTTAGTTTTTTGCTTATATATTTCATAACAGAAATTACTTTTGAATAGTCCATCCTTGTTGGACCTATTATACCAATTGTACCTAAATCGTGTTTTCCTATTGTATGTCTGAAAGTAATAATACTAAAATCTTTAAGTTCAGAATATTCATTTTCATCTCCAATATATACATTAATGTCTTCTGCTAAGCTCGAGTTTAGAATATCCAAAACTAATTCTTTAGTGTCCAATATATTTAGAAAAGTTCTTGCTACTTCTAATTTTTTAAATTCAGGAAAGTTAAATACTTTATTTGCTCCTTCTAAATAAACATCTGTATTGTATACAATAGCATAATTAATTTGCTCAATAATTGGTTTAATAACTTTTACTTCATTACTCATTTCATTCATAATATATTGTTCAAATGGTTCATCTATCTTTTCTAAAGGCATTCCTCTTAGTTTATTATTAAATAAAATATTTAAATTACTTACTTGTGATTCTGTAATATCTTGATCAAATTTAATAATTGTTTCTTTAATTGCTCCTGCATCAGTCAAGATAACTGCCATTAATACTCTACTCCCGAGTAACACAAATTTTATATCCACTATATTATGTTTTCTTGTCCTTGGTCCTATAGCAACAGAAGTATAATGTGTAATTTCAGATAAAGTATTCGATGCAATTTTGGTTAATTCCTCAATCTCATTTACTTTCGTTTCTAATTTCGATTTTATGTATTTCATTTCCTGTATACTAATATTGTCGTCTTTTAAAAGTTCATCAACATAAAAACGATAGCCTTTTGCAGATGGTATTCGTCCTGCTGATGTATGTGGTTTATCTAAATAACCTACATGTTCTAATTCTGCCATATCATTTCTGATAGTAGCACTGCTACATTCTAAACCATAGTTTTGCAAAAGTGAACCAGAACTTACTGGTTCTGCAGTATTAATATATTCTTCGATAATTGCCTGTAATATCCTTTTCTTTCGATTGTCTAACATTTTTTCACCTCTTGTTAGCACTTCATAGTCAAGAGTGCTAACTTTGTATATATTATATCCATTTTATCTGTTTGTCAATACCCTTTTTATGAATTTTTTGTGCTTATTTATTTCATGTTTGTTTTTTCCTTTGTGTGTTTTATACAAATTCTTCCCATACTAAGTTAGCTAAATTAATTCCTCTGTTTGTAAGTGAAATATATTCTCCATCAGTTTTTAAGAGTCCATTATTTGTTAATTTTTCAAGTTCTTTTATAAACCCCTTTTCTATTTCATAACCAAATTTCTTATAAAATTCATTTTTATTGCATCCTTTTATTGTTCTTAAACTTAGCAAAATATATTCTTTGGCCATTATAGTTTTATCTTGTTTTTCATGAATTATAATATTATCTTCTTGTTTTTCCATTTCATAATTTTTAATATATTCATTTACATTAGCAATGTTTGAATAACGACACCCATCTGTATAAGAATGAGCCGCTGCTCCAAAACCTAAATATTCTTTTTGATTCCAACAGTCTAAATTATGTTTTGACTCAAAGCCAGGCTTGGCATAATTAGAAATTTCATAGTGCTGATAGCCATTTTTCTCTAATTTTTGTTTTACATACCAATACATTTCTCTTTCTATTTTTTCTTCTGGTAATTTAATTATATTATTTGTAATCATTTCTTGTATTTTAGTGTTTTCTTCTACTATGAGAGAATATACTGAAATGTGCTGTGTATCTAGCTTTATTATATTATCTATATTTTCTTTTACTTCTTCAATCGTTTGTCCAGGTAATCCTATTATGCAATCGGTATTTATATTTGTAAAGCCGTACCTTACATGCTAATTTGTAGCATATAAAAAAATCTTCTTTTGAATGAATTCTTCCAATGGTTTTTAAGGTGTTTGGATTAAGTGTTTGCATTCCAATACTGAGGCGATTAATTCCTGCTTTTTTGTATTTCTCAAATTTTTTTTCTGTAATCGTTCCTGGGTTAACTTCTATTGTAATTTCAGCTTCTGGCATAATATTATAATTCTCAAAAAGAGTGCTTATAATATCTTCAATGTAGTTGTTTTTAACAGAAGATGGAGTTCCACCTCCTATATATATTGTTTTTATTTTTATAGACTCTTTTCCATAATACTTTATGTCTTCTTTTATCCCTTCTGCAACTTCTATAATTTCTTGTTTTAAATATTTAAAATATTTTTTTATTATAGTTTCATTTAGAGGAATAGAATAAAAGTCACAATAATAACATTTGCATACACAAAATGGAATATGAATATAAATTCCAACTTCCTTCATTTTTTCTCATTCCTTTTATTAGAATTTCTATGCTTCAATATTTTGTTCCAATTCTTTTGCCATATCTATAATTTTTTTTAATCTATGGTTCGCACCAGATTTACTAATTGGCGGGTTTAATTCTTTTCCTAATGCTTCTATACTCATGTCCGGATTTTTTAATCTAAGCTCAGCAATTTCTTTTATTCCTTTTTCCAGTTCCTGCCATTTTTTTGTTTTTTTCACTTTTTCTATTGCCATAATTTGTTCATATGCTGCATTTACTGTTTTAGTTAGATTTGCTGTTTCACAATTCACTTTACGATTTATATGATTTCGCATTTCTCTTACTACACGAATCTCTTCAAAACGTAAAACTGAACTGCTAGCACCCATAAAGGCCAAGCAATTCGAAATATCTTCTCCTTCTTTTAAATATACTACTTGCTTTTCTCTTCTTTTTATAATTCTCGCTTTCATATTGTTTCGTAATAAAATATTAGAAATTTCATCTGCTCTTTTTTTCGTTTTTAATACAAATTCTAAGTGATACTCTTTATTTGGGTCACTTAAAAAACCATATTGCAAAAAAGCTTCTCTTACATAAACTCTTTCCAACTGTTCTTCTTGTTTTAAATTACTTTTATTATCCCATATTTTTAGTTTTTCAATTTCTTCCTTTGCTTCACTAGAAAATGACATTAGAACCTCCTTCTATTAATATGCTCTATTTCATTATCTTAGACACATGCGTATCTAGCTATAACAACTCTATTGTTTCCTCCCAAATCCTTTTTTACATCTATTTTATCAAAACAGTTTTTAAGCTCTAATAGCTTTGTTACCTCTTTTGCTTGTTGGTAACCGATTTCTAATACTAGCCATCCATTTTTATTTAAGTAGTAATTTGATTTATCTATAATTCTTCTATAAAAATTTAGACCATCTTTTCCTCCATCTAACGCTATTAATGGTTCATGTTGTACTTCTGGCTCTAAGCAGGCAATTACATCTGATTCAATATAAGGTGGGTTTGATACAATTATGTCCCAATTTCTCTCTTGTATGTTTTGATACAAATCTGACTTAAGAAAAGTTACCTCTACATTATTTTTTTTGGCATTTTGTGTAGCTACTTCAATTGCTTTCGAGCTTATATCAATTCCTTTTACATTACTTTGTGGCAAGTATTTTGCCAAACTAACCGCAATTGCTCCGCTTCCTGTACATAAGTCTAGGATATTTATTTTACTGTTTTGCTTAGCTATCTCTATAACAGTTTCAACTAAAATTTCTGTATCAGATCTAGGAATTAGTACATCTTCGTTTATGTAAAAATCTAGTTTCATAAATTCTTTATGTTGTAATATATATTCAATTGGTACTCTTTTTTTTAATTTTTCTATTTTTTCAAAATAACTCTGTATAATTATATCTGGAAGTATTTCTGTAGAATGTGTTACAAGATATTCTTTTGGTTTATCTAACAGGTTTGCCAAAAGAAGTTTGGCCTTTAATATAGGTTCTTCTATATGTGCTTCATTTAATTTTTTAATTCCTTCCTTTTGTATTTGCTCTATTTTCATACTTTTTTCCTTTTCCTAAATATTTTTAATAAATGGTTTACAATATAATTGTAAAATGCATATATACTAATTGAAATAAAAACAAAACCTGCTAGAGCAATTAAGTTTTGTGTACTTAGCTTGGCTATGTAAAAAAAATTACTAAATACTGTTATTTCTAAAATAAATAGGATTACCATTGAAATCCATAAACTTATTCTTAATAAGTTAAATGGTCTACATAATTTAAATAGTAGTATGAAACTTGTAATAGAAGTAAGGATAACACATATTGTAGAGTATGTTTCTATATCTAAGTTAAGTGGATCACTAAAGGCTATTACTATTAATATATTAGATACAACTGTTAAAGCAGCAGGTACTGATTTTGAAAGCACATTCGGTAAAAACTTCCCTTTTACTCTTGATTTGTTTGGCTGTAATGCCAAAATAAATGACGGTATACCAATTGTTGCTACACTAAGTAATGACAACTGAATAGGTTTGAATGGAAAATGCATATCGATAAATACAAATATAGCTGCAAGTATTGTAGAATATATTGTTTTTACCAAAAAAAGTTGTGAGGAGCGTTCTATATTATTAATAGTACGTCTTCCTTCTGCTACAATTTTAGGCATTGAACTAAAATTAGAATCTAGTAGTACAAGTTGTGATACATTTCGTGCCGCATCACTACCACTGGCAATGGCAATACTACAATCTGCTTCTTTTAAAGCTAGTACATCATTTACTCCGTCTCCTGTCATTGCTACTGTATGTTCCATTTCTTTTAATACCTTCATTAGGTCTCTTTTTTGTATTGGAGATACTCTTCCAAAAATAGTATATTTTTGTGCTACTTCCTTTATATCTTCCTTTTTTACTTTACTTAAGTCTATGTATTTATCATAACCGTCTACACCTGCTCTTT
Source organism: uncultured Clostridia bacterium (assembly GCA_944392885.1). Classification (GTDB taxonomy): domain Bacteria; phylum Bacillota; class Clostridia; order TANB77; family CAG-508; genus UMGS1754. The sequence goes on along the minus strand of CALXYG010000075.1, from coordinate 12,347 downwards.
TAGCAATATTTGAAACAGTAATTGGATTATCTCCAGAAATAATTTTAATTTTTACTCCTTGTTCTTTAAAATATTTCAACGTTTCATTAGCATCTTGTCGAATAATATCTTGAATTAGTACAAATCCACATATTGTTAAGTTTCTTGGTAAATTTTTATTGTTAAAATTTTCCTGACTATGTGCAATTACTAGAACTCGATTTTCTACTGAATATTCTTTTATTTTTTCCTCATAATTAGCAATTTTTTCTTTTATAACGAACTCTGGTGCTCCAAGTATATAACTTCCATGCTTCTCAAAAGTAACACCTGACCATTTTTTCTGTGAAGAAAAAGCAATCTTTTCTTTTACATTCCAATTAGTTTCTTTTACGTATTTTTTTCTTATAGCTTCTATTGTTACATTCTTATCTTCTGAAGCTCTAGCTATAGAACTTAAAATATTTTCCAATTCTTCTTTTGTATTATTAACTGGTATAATACTGTTTACTTCCATTTTGCCTTCTGTAATAGTTCCTGTTTTATCTAAACATAGCATGTCCACTCTAGCTAATGTCTCAATACAATATAATTCTTGAACCAATACTTTGTCTTTTGAAAGACGTATTACACTTACTGCTAATACTGTACTAGTAAGTAAAATAAGACCTTCTGGTATCATTCCTATGAGTGCAGCTACAGTTTGTATTACCGCCTGTTCATAACGCGCACCCATAACCGAAACTTGATTATAAAACAAAAGTGCCCCTACTGGTAATATAAGAATTGACACAGTTTTAATAACTTTATTTAATGATTTCATTATTTCTGATTTTATTTTCTTGATTTGCTTAGTTTCTTCTGATATTTTTGATGTAAAGTTTTCTCCTGCAATATGTTCCACCTTAGCAATTCCATTTCCACTTACAATAAAGCTTCCAGATAATAACATATCACCTTCTTTTTTATAAATTGTATCAGATTCTCCCGTAATAAAAGATTCATTTACTTCTACTTCTCCCTTTTGTAGTATACAATCTGTGACAATTTGATCTCCCGTGATTATTCTAATAATATCATCTAATACTAACTCATTTATTCCTATTTTATGTTCTTTTCCATCTCGAATTGCTGTAATTTTAGTTGCTGATATGACAGATAATTTGTCTACTATCCTTTTAGAATGAATTTCCTGATAAGTACTAATTAAAGTATTACAAATAACTACCCCCATGAATAACAAATTTCTATAAGAGTGCACAAAAAAAACTGCTAGAGCTAATCCTAGATTAAGCAAGTTAAATATAGTAAATATATTAGTAAAAATAATCGCTTTAATACTTTTAGTTGGTACTGTAGTATCGTAATTTACAAGTTTTTCTTTAATTCTTTTTGTTACTTGCTCTTGAGTTAGTCCTTTATCTATCTGTGGCTGATATCGTATTGTTTGCATTATTTAATTACTCCTTTTTTAACCCTTTCTTCTTTTAATTTGTGAAAATATAGTGTTCACAGTATTTGTTGTAATTCCTCAAATTTTTGGATATTTGGATATTGTGTTTGTAATTTCTTTGGATTATAGTATATTACTTGCATTCCACACTTTTTTGCACCTTCAATATCATTAATAAGATTATCTCCTATCATAAGGCAATTTTGTGGTTTGTTATCTCCTGCTGCTGTTAAATAACTTTCTTTATTTGGTTTTATTTTAATTCTATCACAGGCATAAATTTTTTTAAAATATTTTTCTATGCCAACTTTTTGCAAACGAATACTCTGTGTTTCCTCAAACCAATTTGTTAGTGTTACTAATTCATATTTTCGACTTAAGTACTCTAATGTTTCTAATACACCCGATGGTAAGTGTTCTGGTACACATTTTTCAAAATAAGTCAGCATAGTATCTATAAAATTATCTGGTAGCTCTCTTTCTAACTTTTCCTCACAAATTTGTAACATTGCATCTTTTTTAAAATATATTTCTCTTTTTTCATATTCTGCAATAGCTAAAATTATCTTTTCAATATCTAATTGTGTATATTGTATTTGTAATTCGTCAAATACTTTTCCTAATTCCCCATAGTAACTATCTTCCCATTTTATTAATGTATTATCAATATCAAATATAATTCTTTTTACCATACTTCTCTCTTTTCTATTTAAATTGTTTCTAATATGATATGTTTAATTTTTCTAAAAGTATTTATTTATTATAGTTTAATCGTTATTTATATCACCTTCTTAATTGTTTTCGCCATAATTTCAATTCTCTTTTTGGCTGTTTCATCATTTATGGACGGCCTATTGGCACAAATTCCAAAATGTCCAGCATCAGACTCTTCATTTGAATCATTGAACAATGTAAATCCTTGTACTTGTAACATATTTTGCATAGAATGTAGAACCGTTTCTTGCCCACCATAACTTGAGCCTCCCACAGCCATTACAGTAGCCAACTTTCCAACCCAAGATTTTTGACTACGAATATATCTTGATTTATCCCAAAAGGCTTTTAATCCTGCAGTAACGTTTCCAAAATATACGGGACTTGCCATTATAAGGATATCTGCTTTTGTAATAGATTCATATGCTTTTTCTAGTTTTGTTCCTTTTAAACAATTTTGGTCACATGGGCTAATGCAATCTAAGCAAAATGGCTGTTTACAATCTAATACACACTCATATGCATGTATTATTTCAAATTTGATATCTTTTGATTCAACATTTTTCCTTAATATTTCAATTAAATTCATTGTATTTCCATCCCTTTTGGGACTTCCATTTAATGCAACTATATACATAACTACCTCCTTTTTTATTCTATGCTGTTTGTTCTCGTCTAATTATAATTTAATCCAAAAATTAACTGTTTTTTTCAATATAGTTCCAGGCATCTTTACACATGTCCTCAATTGTTAACTCAGCACGCCATCCTAGCTCTTCTCTTGCTTTTCTTGGGTCAGCATAACACATTGCAATATCACCAGGTCTTCTATCTACAATTTTATATTTTACTTTTTTTCCTGTTGCTTTTTCAAAAGCTTTTACCATATCTAACACACTATAACCTATACCAGTACCTAAGTTATATATATATAATCCAGTTTTTTCTCTGTCTAATTTTTCCAGAGCTTTAATATGTCCCTTTGCTAAATCTACTACATGAATATAATCTCTAACTCCTGTTCCATCTGGTGTATTATAATCATTACCGAATATTGATAATTCATCCAATACACCTGCTGCTACACGTGCTATATATGGCATTAAATTATTCGGTCTTCCTTTTGGTTCTTCACCAATTAGTCCACTACTATGAGAACCTACTGGATTAAAATATCTTAAAATTGCAATATCCCATGTGTTGTCAGAAGAATATGTATCTTTTAGAATTTGTTCAATAAACAACTTTGTTGTGCCATAAGGATTAGTCGTCCCACCAGTTTTACAATTTTCTGTAATTGGTATTGTTTCTGGGTCTCCATATACGGTTGCTGAAGAGCTAAATACAAATTTTTTTACTCCGTATTTTTTCATCGTATCTAGTAAAATCAGTGCTCCTGAAACATTATTTATATAATATTCAATTGGCTTTTGAGTAGATTCACCTACTGCCTTAAACCCTGCAAAATTTATTACAGAATCTATACTATTTTCTTCAAATACTTTTTCTAAATTTTCTTTGTTTAAATAATTCATTTGATAAAATTTAAAATCTTTTCCTGTTATTTTTTTTATTGCATCTAATGTCTTTGGATTACTGTTTGAGAAATCATCAAGAATTATTACCTCTCTTCCATTTTCTAATAGTTCCACCACCGTGTGACTTCCTATAAATCCAGCTCCACCTGTTACTAAAATTGCCATTTTTATCACTCTCCTTTTAATTGATTATATAAGATTTTTTTTTGAATAGCAATAGAATAAATCCTAAAATGCAAAATATAACATTTTAGGATTTATTTTTAGTTTTCTTTTAAAATTTCTTTCATTTCCTCAAATCTCTTCACCTTCGCAGTTGTTGTTTTATTCATAGGTTCATTTGTAAGAATTAAATATTTTATCCATTTATAAGTTGTTAGTCCTTGATTAATTTTCTTTATATCTTTCCATACAATATCTTGTAATTCTTTTTCCGCCTTTTCTGGATAAGTCTGTTTCATATATTCTTCATTGTATACAATTTTTACGCTTACGACCAAATCATCTTCCTTAGGTTTGCCAAAAACCATACTTTCTTCTACATATGGTAAATTGTTAATAAGCTGTTCTAGTTCTTCTGGGTATACATTTTTTCCATTTTTTAATACAATTACATTTTTCATTCTGCCTGTGATAAAAACATAACCATCTTTGTCTATATATCCCAGGTCTCCTGTATGGAACCACCCATCTTTTAACACTTGTTGTGTGGCTTCTTCATTTTCATAATAGCCAAGCATTATATTTGGTCCCTTTGCTATAATTTCTCCTATTCCGTCTTCGTTAGGATTGTCTATTTTAATATCTACACTATGCATAGGAAATCCAATAGAACCATAACGAATTGCCTTTATATTTTCAGCTGTTAGCACAGGTGATGTTTCTGTTAATCCATAGCCTTGTACAGTTAGAATACCAAAATCATTAAAACCTTTTGCTACTTTTTTGTCAATTGCAGATGCCCCACTTATTATGAATCTTAAGTTCCCTCCTAAATTGTTAATAATATCTTTAAATAATTTTCTTCTAATATCAATCCCTAATTTTAATAGAAAATTACTAATTGGAATAACTATTTTTACTAGTTTTGTTTTCCCCTGTTTTTCGATTTCCATCATTATTTTTTTATACATTTTTTCTAATAATAATGGAACACAAACGAAAACTGATACTTTGTATTCTTTTAGATTTTCCTGAATATATCTTAGTCCATCACAAAATACGTTAGTTGCTCCACTTGCAAGGAACACCAATAGTCCTGTTGAACCAAAAGTATGATGGAAAGGTAAAAAAGCTAAGTTAACATCTGTATCATACATCTTCTCTACTAAACTCATATCATTTATATTAGATGCAATATTTTTATGTGATAACATGACTGCTTTTGATAGTGAAGTTGTTCCAGATGTAAATATGATAGTTGCCATTGTATCATTTGAGATTATAGAATCTATATATTCTCTATTGCCATTTTTTACTTCCTGTTTGCCAATTTCTATTAATTCTTTAATAGTTTTAATTCCTTCTTGTTTTATGTCATCCATACATATATATTCTGTCACAATGTGACTTTCTTTTACTTTTTGAATAGCTTCCATATAAGAACTTTCAAAAACAATAGCATCACTCTTGCTTCTTTCTAATAGTGAAAAAATTTCTGTATCTGGTAACCCCTTATCTAATGGCACCACAATGCCTACTCCATTTATAGTAGCCAAGTAACTAAGTGCCCATTCATAGCGATTCTTGCCTATAATTGCAATTCTTTTTCCTTTTAGCCCTAATTTAATAAATGCTGTTCCTAATGCGTTCATTTCTTCTTCTAACCTTTGATATGAAATATGTTCGTACTTAGTTATCTTTCCACTTTTTTTCTTAATTATAAATGCATCATTTGTTCCATACTGTTTTGCTGAATTTTGTACAAGATCTCTTATGTTTTGGAAACTAGTTCCAGGATATAGTGTATCTCTTACATTCATTTTTTTACTTCTCCTTATTTATAATTATGCATATAAGCTTATCATAGTCTAAGAATATAAGCAATGCAATTGACCATTCATTCAAATTATATTTTACTTTTTTAATACTAAAAAAGATTTCTTGAATTATTGCCTGATAACCAAAAGAGATTTTAAATGTTATTTTCTATTCCTTATATAGTTTTTGATAGATTCTATAATCTCGCAAAATTTTTCTTACATAATTATTTGTTTCCTTATATGGTATATTTTCTATATCTGTACCATCTTGACGGATTATTCCCCCTTCAATCCATTTTGCCACGTTTCCAATTCCAGCATTATAAGCTGTTAGAGCTAAATATATATTATCATCATACTGTTTTAATAATTCTGAAAAATATTTTGTACCTAACATGATATTTACATCTGGTTGATATAATAATTCCTTTGTGTAATTTTCATATCCAACCTTTTCTGCCATTTCTTCTGCCGTACTTTCCATCAACTGCATTAGTCCACAAGCACCACTTCCTGATGTAATATTAGTTTCAAAATTACTTTCAGCTTTCATTATTGCATATATTAATAATTTATCTAATTTATATTCTTCACAATATTTTTCTACTTCTGTTTGATATTTTAGTGGATAAATCTTTTTTAATATTATATTTTGTATTCGAATTATTCCAAATAGAATAGCCATAATAATAATTATTATTATAAATGGAATTACAAATTTTATATTTTTTTTCAAAATACTCTCTCCTTATTTATCTTTTGCTATTTTGCATCATACCAACTTTTTCCTTCATCTATATCAACATTTAATGGTACTTTTAATTTTATAGCATTTTCCATGCATTTTTTCAATATATCTTTTATTAAATTTTTTTCATTTTCGTATGTTTCTATTAATAGTTCATCATGTACTTGCAATACTAATTTTGAGTTTAGCTTTTTCTCTTTTAGTTCTTGATAAACATTTATCATTGCAATTTTAATAATATCTGCTGCTGTACCTTGTATTGGAGTGTTCATTGCTATACGACTACCAAATTGTCTTACCATATAATTATTAGATTGTAACTCAGGCACATACCTTCTTCTTTTAAATAATGTTTCCACAAAACCTTTTTCTTTGGCTTCCTCAATTATATTTGTCATAAATGTTTTTATACCACTATATTTTTCAAGATACTGTTCTATATATTGTTTTGCTTCTTTTTTTGATACACCCAATCGTTCTGAGAGTCCAGAATCGCTAATTCCATATACTATACCAAAATTTACAGCTTTGGCTTTTGTTCTCATTTGGTCTGTTACCTCTTCGATTGGTAACCCAAAGACTTTGGAGGCAGCTTGTTTATGAATGTCTTCTCCATTTTTAAATGCTTCTATCATTGTTGTGTCCTCAGAAACATGAGCTAATACACGAAGCTCTATTTGTGAATAGTCTGCATCTAATAAAATTGAATTTTGCTTCTCGGCCTGAAATACATGCCTTAGTTTTTTTCCAATTTCCATTCTGGTTGGTATGTTTTGAAGGTTTGGATCAGTACTACTTATTCTGCCTGTAGCAGTTACAGTTTGATGAAAGTGTGAATGAATACGATTTGTGTTTGGATTTATATATGGAATAAGTCCTTCAACAAAAGTTGAATTTAGTTTTGAGATTTGTCTATATTCTAAAATCTTTTCAACTACAGGATGCTCTTTTTTTATTTTTTCTAGGACGTCAACATCTGTAGAATAGCCACTTTTGTTTTTTCTCTGAACAGGTAATTTTAATTTTTCAAATAAAATCTCTCCTAGTTGTTTTGGAGAATTTATATTAAATTCCTCATCACACAATTTATAAATCTCTTTTGTTAGTTTTTCAATTTGTTTTTGCAATTCTTCTCCATATTTTTTAAGTTCTTCTTTATTTACATAAATTCCAGTATATTGCATATCTGCTAAGACCTCTACAAGAGGCATTTCGATATTATTAAATAAATCTAACAAATTTTCTTCTTTTAACTTTTTCTTTAACTTATCGTATAGCATACGAATTGCATAAGCATAAGCACATTTTTTCTCATCTAAATGATTTTCTTTTATTTCAAATAGATTTATTTGCTTTTCATTTGTTTTGGTACATAGTTTCGAAATATCGAAATCTAAATATTCAATACTTAAATCTTCTATTGAATATTTATTATCAATTGAGTTTAACAAATAACCAGCAATTTTTATATCAAACATCATATTTTCTGGTTCTATATTATTTTGTTTTAATAGGCAACAATCTTTTTTTAAATTTGCTCCACACTTTAATATAGTTTTATTTTTGAAAACAGATGTAAAATATTCTAATATTTCATTTGCTATATAGCTTACTTTCTTATTTTCTTCATTGTATATGTATATTCCTGTAATAGTTTCTGGAATAATGTCAATTCCATTGTTGTCTGTTGTGCTTAAATAATAAAATAATCTTTTATTATCTTTTATTGATTTTAATAGTTCATGTATTTCTTCTGGGGTTTTCCTCTCTTCTATCTCAAAAAAATCTCGTTTTGCATCAATTACAGGTACCTTTTCTCCTAATGAGAAACGTTCTATAAAACGATTGAATTTTAATTGTGTAAAAAGACGATATACCTCTGCCTTATTCCATTCCCTGTACTTTATTTCCTCTAGATTATTAATTACAGGTGCATTTGTATCAATGGTTCCAAGTGTTCTAGATAATTCTGCTAAATCTTTGTTTTCTACTATGTTCTGTCTTAACTTTCCCTTTAGAGTATCTTCATTTTTTTCTATTTGTTCATATAAATTATTTATAGAACCATACTCTTGAATAAGTGATAAAGCCGTCTTCTCTCCAACACCTGGTACCCCTGGTATATTATCTGAAGAATCACCCATAAGACCTTTGACTTCAATTAATTTTTCGGGTGTTATTCCATATTCTTCTTTAATTTTCTTTACAGTATAATCTTCTGTTTCTGTTTTTCCAGCTTTTGTTCTTGGAATACGTACACGTATATTATCTTCAATTAGTTGGAATGCATCTCTATCTCCTGTTAGAATTATTACATCAAGTCCATTTTGTTTTCCTAATTTGGCAAGTGTACCTAAAATATCATCAGCTTCATAACCTTCTTTTTCAATTATAGTAATATTCATTGCTTTTAATATCTCTTTAAGAATTGGCATTTGTTTAACAAGCTCTTCAGGCATCCCCTTTCTTGTACCCTTATATTCTTTATATAACTCATGCCTTTTGGTTGGAGCTTTTAAATCAAATGCTACTGCTACATATCGGGGTTGTAGGTCCTCTAATATTTTAAAATAAATGGATAGAAAGCCATATACTCCATTTGTATATATTCCATCTGATGTCATTAACATTTTACTTCCCATTATACCATAAAAAGCACGATTAATTATGCTGTTTCCATCAATTAATATAAGTTTTTCCAATTCGTTTTCCTCCTTATATTCTTTGTTTTCTCCTATAATTTATACTTATATCATAAAAAATATAATTACTCTATACTTTCGAATAAAGTTAATTATATTTTTTTATATTTATTATATTTCCTTTACATATTTTTACAAATATGATATATTTTTTTTAGTTTAGTTTGAGGAGATAATGATGAAAAGAATTAAATTAGATAATAGAGTATTGCCTTCATATTCCAAAGGCGAAGAAATTTTTAATATGATATCACATATTTTAGGAGCGGTTTTAGGTATTGTCGCAATTGTACTACTTACTGTTATTGCAGCGCATCATAATAATGTGTATGGAATTGTAAGTGGTGTTATTTTTGGTATATCTATGCTTATTTTATATTGTATGTCTAGTATCTATCACGGATTAAGTCCAAAATTAAAGGCTAAAAAGGTTTTCCAGGTAATTGACCATTGCTCAATTTTTCTTTTAATTGCTGGTTCATACACTCCTTTTTGTTTATGTACATTAAGACAATATGATTCTGTAACTGGTTGGGTTATTTTTGGAGTTATTTGGTTTGCTGCCATTTTAGGCATTATTCTTAATTCTATTGATTTAAAAAGATTTAATATAATATCTATGATTTGTTATCTTTTAATGGGATGGTGTATTGTTTTTAGAATTTCTATTTTACCTGCTTTGCTTACCATAAACGGATTTCTGCTTCTTCTAATTGGTGGAATAATTTATACCATTGGTGCTATTTTGTACGGTTTAGGTAAGAAAATCAAGTGGATGCATTCTATTTTTCATGTTTGTATTTTTATAGGTAGCCTATTGCATTTCTTTTGTATTTTATTCTACGTAATGTAAACTTGTTTTTTTACTAATTATAGTATAATATTATATATATTTTTTGCAAAATAAAATCTGCGAAATTGTAGGAGGAGTTATGTCGATATTACCCAGAGAGCAAAATCCATATTTTTTAAATGATTTTTTAGATTATTCTTCCACTATTTTAAACAAATCTCCTAATACTATAAAAGAATATAATTATGATATTGAACATTTTTTAAAGTTTATTAAGTGGAATTTTAATATGGTGAAACTTAATGATGATGAGGATATTAAATCGATTTTAATTAATGATCTAGAACTATCTACTATTCAAAAAATTCAATTAGAAGATATTCATGCTTTTTTAGCATATTTAAAACAAAACTATCATAGTAAGCCAGCCACATTAGCTAGAAAAGCAGCTAGTATTCGCGTTTTTTTTCATTATTTATGTAATAAATCAAAAAAAATACCTTTTAATCCATCTCAAGATTTAGAAAGTCCAAAATTAGATAAACGCTTACCAAAATATTTAACACTAGAGCAGAGTCAAGAATTGCTTTCTACTACATTAAAATCAACAAACGGACACGGTAATCATGACAATAATAAAAGGAACTTCGCAATCATTACTTTATTTTTAAATTGTGGAATGCGTCTTTCTGAATTAGTTGGTATTAATATAAAAGACATTGATTTTGTGAATTTTAAATTGAATGTTATTGGTAAAGGAAATAAAGAAAGAACTATTTATTTAAATAGTTCTTGTATGGATGCAATTAAAAATTATCTTTCAGTTAGGCCTAAGGACGGTATTAAATTTAATTCAAAAGATGCTTTGTTCTTAAGTGAACGCAAAGAACGAATTAGCAATCGTACTGTTCAGTATATTGTAAAAGAAGAATTAAAGCTATCAGGAATTGACCCTAATAAATATTCTGTTCACAAACTGCGTCATACTGCAGCTACTTTAATGTACAAATATGGTAATGTAGATATTCGTGCACTTCAAGAATTATTAGGTCATGAAAGCATTTCAACTACCGAGATTTATACCCATGTTGATAATGACCAAATTCGCGTTGCAGTTGAGAAAAATCCACTAAATGGGAAAATTAATAAAATATCTTAGTGTTGAAGAAAATAACATACTGTTATATGTCTTCATAGTTTACCTCCTATAATTCGGCGAAATTAATTTGTTCTCTCCCTAAACTAACTGTTAAATTTCCATTTCTGCATCGAATCTCATCAATAAAAATCTTTTCATTAATTAAATATTTTTTCTCCACACGATTAAAAACAAATTGCAATTTTATTGCCTCCCTTCTACTTCATTTTAAATATTAAATATTAAATTTATCTTAAAATATTTTTTTAGCTAAAAAAACTGAGTTTTTCTATAAAAAAAAATAAGCCATAAAGCTTATTTTTTTGTATAAGATTTTCATTAATAATTAGCTAGTTAACAATCATAAACCATAAAAATAAATATTATAATAAGATAGGTTGAATTTGCTCTTTTTTTAAGGCAAATCGTATTGTTTCTAAAATGTAACTTTTATCAAAAACAATCGAATTTGGCTTAGTAATAGGATTGTCTTGTCTGAATGGAACAAAATAAATATTTTTACTATTTAATAGTTTTCCTATGTTCATAGCATTGGATGCTAATCCATTGTTAGTTGAAACTGCAATCACTAGACTATTTCCATTTCTCAAATTAGATTTTGCAGCCATAGTAACAGAAGTGTCTATAATATCATTTGCAAGTTTTGAAATTGTGTTTCCGAGTACATGGTGCAATAATCATTATATCAGTTAATCTTTTTGGTCCAATTGGTTCTGCTTCTTGTATTGTATGAATAATTGTTTTTCCAGTTATCCCTTCGATTTTTTTTCTGAACTCTTCTGCTTTTCCAAATTTAGTATCTGTATCATAAGCATGTTGTGACATAATTGGAATTACCTCAGCTCCATCATCTACTAGATTTTTCATTTGTGGAATAGTAGAAGCAAATGTGCAGAAAGAACCAGTAAGAGCAAAACCTACTTTAACACCTTCTAATAGCACAAAACATAACCTCCTTTTCTATTGCTTATTACTAATATATGAGGTTATATTAAGCTATGTTCTAAATTTATATAAAAGTCTATTTTGTTTGATAAAATTCTTCTTTTTCCTTATCTTTTGAATTGTTTCCAAATTATAATTTACCCACCAACTATTACATCATATAAGAACCCAGATGAACTTGATACATATCTATCATACATGAAGTTTTAGGACCAATCTCGCAAATCGAGATTGGTCCTAAAATTTATATTAATCTTAAGGTTTCTTGTGCAATCATCATTTCTTCATCTGTTGGAATTACAAAAACTTTTACTTTAGAATTAAAATTTGAAAT
>CALXYG010000074.1 GCA_944392885.1 uncultured Clostridia bacterium | reverse complement strand
GGATGTCTTCTTCATTCGTAAGGTGTAATTCTGCTTTTCCACCTCCAAAAAGTTCTGTAAAAACTTCTCCAAAGTTTTTATTAATAATGTGAAATTGTGTTTTAAATTGTTCCTTCATCGTACTTGTCATTTCCACTATCATTTTCTTTAATTTTGCACTTGCATTTTCTAAGTCCAAACGTTGTTCACACATAAAATCATAGCGTTCTTTCGTCTTTTTATATTCTTCTATTGAATCTATATTAATACTGCCAAGCTCTTTAATCTCATTGCGGAGATTGTTTACTTTTTTACTTGTTTGTGCTACATTTTCAGGTTTCACATAATCGCGCACATTATTTGGAGTAGTTTCGTAATCTTCCCACATTTTGTTTATTATTTGTTCTAGTTCTACTTCTAATTTTGATTTTTTTAGGTCTATTTTAATAATCTGTTCTTTTATTTCATCTATTTGTATACGCTGTCTTTCTTGTTCTTTTTCATTTTCTTCTTGTTCTTTTGTTTTTTGTATTCTTGTCTCTTTTAAATTTTCTATTTTATTTCCACTATCTTTTACTTCTTGTTTCATTCGTTCTATCTCTTGTGTTGTTTCTTCAATCTGTGTAGTCCACAAATTTTCTTCTTCTTCAATTTTAATGCATAATTGCTGTTTGTTTTCCACACTGTGTTTTGTATTTATAATGTCTTCTTCTATTCTAGTCATCATTTCATCTATTGAGTTTTCGCTTTCATCAAAAGAAGAAACTGAAATACGCAAGTTTGTAATATCATAATTCAAATCATCAATATATTTTTGGTCATTTTGATTGAAGGCTGTAAACTCTGATATAACCGTATTGAGCTCCATTGTTTCTTGATCTATTTGTTCAATTTCCTTTTCTATGGCTATTCTTATTTGGTTTACATTTTCCTTCTCTGATGTGATTTTTGACTGTTCTTGCTTTAGTTTTGAAAGTCTTTCTTCTAATTGGACAATATTTTCTTCTAAAGATAGGTTGCGCTGTTTTTCTGTTGCATAACTAATCTCTGTTTCAGCAATTTGTTTTTCTAGTCCAGTAGCTTCTTCTATAACCGTCTGGATATTGTCTTCATATTCTTCTTGTTCTTGCAATAAATTATTTCGCTTCTTTTGTAATTGCTCAATTTCTTGACTTAGAGCCTGTATTTCTTGCTTTCTACCTAAGATATTTACTGTTTTTGTTCCTACCCAACCACCTGTAATTCCTCCTGAGGAATTAATTACATCTCCTTTTAGTGTTACAATACGAAAACTATATTGATTTTGTTTTGCCAAAATTATTCCTGTTTCCATATTATCTACAATAACAGTTTTTCCAAGTAGATTTAATATAATTTGCTCATATTCTCTGTTACATGAAATCAAATCAGCTGCTATACCAATAACACCTGGTAATGCATTTCTTATTAGTTTATCTATTTTCTTTCCCTTTACTGATGATATTGGTAAAAAAGTAATTCTCCCTAACTTTTCTTGCCTTAAATATTCTATCAGTTTTTTTGCTGTTTCCTCTGTATCTGTTACTATATTTTGCAGGGCTGACCCTAAGCACATTTCAATTGCTATCTCATATTCTTTAGGTACAGTGATTAAATCAGCTAAAACACCATGCATTCCTTTATTAAGAAATTCCTTTTTTTCACATTCTAATAACAGCGCTCTTACGCTTTTTGCGTATCCTTCTTTTTCCTTCTCTGTTTCAACTAAGAATTTTTTTCTTGTTTCCTTCATTTGAAGCAAAGTAGAACATTCTTTTATTTTTTTTTCATATTCTTTTGATTTTATTATACTTTCGTCACGCTTTTTCAAAATTTCTTCTAGTGCTTTTTTTGTTTTTTCACGTTTACTTTCAATTTCTGAAAATGTTTTTCCTATTTCGGATTTAATCATTCTTTTTCCATCTAATTCTGAAATAGTACTTGCAATTTCCTCTTTTACAGCTTTTTCTCTTTTCACTAGATTAGCTATATTTGCTTCTCCTGTATTTATCTGATTTTTCTTTTCATATTTTAAATCAATATTGAGTTGTACTTTACGTTTTTTCTCTTCAATTTCTTTTTCTTTACTAGTTAATCTACCAGAGATTTCATTTAATTCTTTTTCTTTTTGCTCAAGTTCTTTAGTGAATTTTTCTTTATTTACACATAAATTTTCCTTTTTATCTTGTTTTTGATTCTTTTCTTCTTCTAGTTCCAAAATCTTTTTATTGGCTTCTTCTATTTCTTGTTCATATCTTAATTTATTTTCTTTACCTGCTTCTATCCTTTGCAAAGCTAATTTAATATCTGCATTCATTTTTTCTATTTTATTACTATTTTCGAATCCTAAATTTTGCATTTCCTCGATTAGTGTATTTAATGTTTCAATTTCCCTTTTTAAGGTTTCTTTTAAATTTTGTAGTTTATTTTGTTTTTCTTCTTCTGTTTCAACTTGTTCTTTAAGAATATCATAACTTTTTGCTAGTTCATTCAATTTTTCTTTATATGTATCAATGTTGTATAAAAATAAACCTATTTCTATTTCTTTTAGTTCTTCTCTTAATTCTAAAAATTTTTTTGCTTTTTCAGATTGTTGTTTTAGTGGTTCAATTTTTGCTTCTATTTCTGCCAAAATATCATTAATACGAAGCAGGTTTAATTTTGTTTGCTCTAATTTTTTTTCTGATTCTGCTTTTCTAGTACGATATTTCACAATTCCTGCTGCTTCTTCAAAAACATGTCTTCTATCTTCCGATTTGTTGCTTAAAATTTCATCTATTTTCCCTTGTCCAATAATAGAGTAACCATCTTTTCCAATCCCTGTGTCCATAAATAATTCTAAAATGTCTTTTAGTCGGCACGGAGTTTTATTGATAAAATAACCTGTTTCTCCACTACGATAAATTCTTCTAGTAACAGTTACTTCATTATACTCAATAGGTAGCTTTTGATCCGCATTATCAAAAACAATAGAACATTCGGCATATCCTAATGATTTTCTGTTTTGCGTTCCTGCAAAGATTATATCTTCAGATTTGCTTCCGCGTAATGACTTCATACTTTGTTCTCCTAATACCCAACGAATAGCATCTGAAATATTACTTTTACCAGACCCATTTGGTCCAATAACAGTTGTGATTCCAGGCATAAATTCTAAAGTCGTTTTATCTGCAAAGGATTTAAATCCATACATTTCTAATCTTTTTAAATACATTTTAGCACCTTCTTGTTTTTTTCTTCTTCCATATCATACAAGAATTTCGACATTTTATCAAGTGAACATTTAAAAAATCACTAAAATAAAGATATTTATATTCTATTGACTGCTTTTTCATTTAGAGATAAAATATATGTATATTCGAAAAGGAGATTACAAATGAAAAAAGATATTTTTGATTTTTATAGCAAAACTTCACTAAAATCATATAATTTGGATGATTCTATGCGTTACCAACTTAATATGTTGGACAGATTAGATGTTTATACCAGAAAACATTCAGAAAATGTTGCTACTATTACTTGTCGTTTATGTGAATATATGCATCTGAGTAAGAAGTTTACTATTTATTGTACTATTTGTGCTTATTTACATGATATTGGGAAAATTTTTATTCCTCCAGAAATTTTACAAAAAAAAGGACCTCTTACAGACTCAGAATATGAGATTATTAAAACACATACAACTATTGGTTATAATATGTGTTTTAATGATTTAAAGCTTCGCCCTTATTGTGCTGGTCCACTTTATCATCATGAAGCACTGAATGGAACTGGCTATCCGAATGGATTAAATGCAAAAGAAATTCCTCTAGAGGGGCAAATCATCCGTGTTGCAGATGAATATGATGCTATTGTTAGTAAAAGGCAATATAAAACTCATATTGGTATTACAGATACACTACGTATTTTGATTCAGAATACAAAACCTTTAGACCAAATTTCAAATGGTTCTGCTTTAACTGAATTATCAGAGTATGCAAAACTCGGAAAGATTAGCCCACGTATTTTAAAATGTCTTTTTCGTGTTGTTATTGATGATACAGAATATGAAATTAGTCAAACATATTATTATCTGGATTTTTTAAAAGACCAAATTACCCGATTAAAGCAGATAAGTAGATATAATGAAAAGATGCTACAACAATCTAAACAGAAAAAATATAATTATTATAAAGAAGGTATGCAAATGCTTTTTGAACCTGGTGAAACAACAGAAAATTATAAAGATATTTTAAATGAATATGAAAAAGCATATATAGTTAGAAAACAAAATATTGATAAATTATTTGATGAAGTAAGACATATTAAAAAGTTAAGGATTTAAAATAAAGCCATTCTCATTATAAATGAGAATGGTTTTTACAGCATAACTAAAGCCTCATATATGCCACTTATTCTTCTAATCCAAAACTTACACCTAAAGCATTATTAATTCTACTAATTATTTCTGCATCATCAATATGCCCTATTTTTTCTTTTAGTCTGCTTTTGTCAATTGTACGTATTTGTTCTGCTAAAATAACAGAATCTGATTTTAATCCAAATTCATCTGACCCAATTTCAATATGAGTTGGTAATTTATTTTTATTGACCTGTGACGTAATGGCTGCAGCTATTACTGTGGGACTATATTTATTACCTGTGTCATTTTGTATAATTAAAACCGGTCGTATTCCTCCTTGCTCTGATCCAACTACTGGACTTAAGTCTGCGTAAAACATATCTCCTCTTTTTATTATCATTCGCTTCACTCCTGCTAACTTCCTATCTATTGTTATCTCCCATATTTTTCGACTAAAATAAATTCTTTGGCAGAAAGCTTGCTTGCAGGAAATCTCCCATAATTACTATTAAAAAATTAACTAAATCTCTATTTGTATTTCTTTATTTTTAAATGCTAGCATTTCATTTTGCACATCCTTTATTTTAATCTCATTATATAATATGTAAACCAAAACTTTTTGTGTATTATCCCTTATCTCTAAACTCTTTGGCTTACCTGTTGTTTTGTCAACACGTAGTATCTTTTTTGCTATATATTTACTTCCATTTTTTACTGTTGTTTCTAAAATTGCATCTGTTTCCTCTTCATAAAAACTAGCATCTTCTGATTCCTTGTAATCTTGTATGAAATACTGAAGCCCAAGCTCATTACTCGAAATGTATTGGTAATTTTCGTAGATTTTGCTTAGATTTAATTTTGTATTTTTTAATGTTAGGCTTTTCCCATCGTAAATGATTTGAGTTCCGCTAATTGTTTCTGGCTCAATTACTTCTTGTTTGAAGCTCCCATCTTCTAAATATTTTTGCATCACCTTATACTTATTTGTTGTTTTATTACTTGTGATTGTTATTTCTGCCACCGCTTCATAAGAATCCATTTGTAAAATATAGGTTTCTAAATTTTTTACTTTACTCATATTATTTCCTAAATTTTGAAGTTTATTATTATTTTTTAAAAAAATGAATATAATCCCAATAATAAGTATAATTAAAAAGAGAAGTGGAACAATTCGCTTCATAGTAACCCCCTTTCATATACAATAAAATAGAATAGCTTTTGCTATTCTATTTTTATGTTACAATGCTTCAAAGTATTCAATTAGACAATCTTTCAATTCTTTCTGTGTTGTTATTTGATTTATTTTTTCTCGTACTTTTGTAGCCTCTCTTAAATTTTTTATATACCAACTAATGTGCTTTCTCATTTCTTTTACTGCATTTAGTTCACCTTTATCCTCAATTTCAAAGTCTATATGTTCTAGTATTGTCTTTAATTTTTCCTGACTAGATGGTGCTTCTATTTCTTTGCCTGTTTTTAGATATTCTATAATTTCGCTAAAAATCCATGGGTTTCCTAATGAGGCTCTTCCTATCATAATTCCATCTACTTTTGTTAATTCTAACATTTGTTTAGCAGTTTTACCAGATATAATATCTCCATTTCCTATTACAGGTATATTTACTTCCTGTTTTACTTGTTTAATTATATCTAAACTAGCTGTTCCTCCATAATATTGTTCTTTAGTCCTTCCATGTATTGTAATAGCACAGGCTCCTCCATTTTCAATTCGTTTTACAATTTTATTTGTTATAACATTTTCTTTATTCCAGCCTGCTCTTATTTTTACTGTAACTGGAACAATCGAATTTTTTACTACATTTTCTACAATTTTTTCAACAAGTTCTGGGTTTATAAGTAGTTTACTTCCCTCACCATTTTTTACTATTTTGGGTGCAGGACATCCCATATTAATATCTAATATATCACATTCTTTGCTTACTTCTTTGGCAATTTGTCCCATAATCTCTGGGTCACTTCCAAAAATCTGAATTGCAATTGGTCTTTTTTCTCCTTTTACATCCATCAATTTCTTCGTTTTTTTGTCTTGGTAATAAAGTGCTTTAGCACTTACCATTTCTGTACATGTAAGACCTACTCCTTTTTCTTGAATAATCTTACGAAATGCTTTATCTGTGATTCCTGCCATTGGAGCTAATAATATATTATTTTTAAGTTCTACATTTCCTATTTTTAATTTGTGTAATAACATAAATTCCCCTTATTCAATAAATATAGCTTTTTGCCTTCTTCCACTAATATTTAATAATAATGCAATCGCAATAAAATTAGTAAGTAGTGAGCTTCCTCCATAGCTTACAAATGGTAAAGGGATTCCTGTGATTGGAAGTAGACCTATTGTCATACCAATATTTTCTGCCATGTGAAAGAAAAATAGTCCTGCAATTCCCATTGCAATATATGATCCTAAATCATCTTTTGCTGTCTTTGCAACATAAATTGCCTTGGTTATTAATAACACATATAATACAATTATTGCACTTGATGCTAAAAATCCTAGCTCTTCTCCAATTACAGCAAAAATAAAGTCAGTTGTTTTTGGATATAAAAAGCCTAGTTGTGTTTGATTCCCTTTGAAAATTCCCATACCAAATAATTGACCTGCACCAATTGCTAATTTAGATTGTATAATATTATACCCAGCCCCTCTTGGATCTTTTTCTGGATTTAAGAAAATTTCAATTCTTGTTCTTGCATGTTCTGGTAGTACAAAAAAGTACAGAATTGGTAATAAAATAGCTACTATTAATATAGCTATTATTATATATTTTGCTCTAATTCCTGTAATAAACATGATAAAGCATAGTGCAACAAATAAGGCAATTGCAGTTCCATAATCTGGCTGTTTTGCGATTAGCAAAACAGGAATAAGTGCAATAAAAAATACTATTGCCAATTTCCATAACCTGTTTATTTCTTCTTTGCTTTTAGTGCAAAGTATGTCAATTATATAAGCAACAAATAGAATAACAAATACCTTGGCAAATTCTGCTGGTTGAAGTGCGAATATTCCTAGGTCAAACCAACTTGTTGCTCCATTAATCGGCTCTGTGAAAAATACTGCTATCAATAGAATAATGAAAATTCCATAAAAAAATGGAGATAGTTTTGCTATTGTTTGGTAGTCAATGAACATTACTATTATTATAATTGGTATACTTATTAAAAACCAAATTCCCTGTTTTTTGAATTCCTCAAAATCTGAATTTTGAGTTGCAGAAAAAAGTGCTACCATTCCAATAATTAATAGTAGCACACTGCAGATTAATATTCCCCATTCCATGTTTTTTAGTATTTTCTTTTTCACTTTTTTACCTCGACTTACGAATTTTCCTCACTTGGAATTTCTTCTGGCTTTTCTTCATTTTCTTTTTTATTTGTTTTATCATTTTCATTTTCTTCTATTTCTTCTTTTATCTCTTCTTTTGCTACTTCAGCTTTAATCTCTTCTGCTTCTTCTACCTCTTCTGTATTTTCTATCTTTTCTACTTTTTCATCATCTTCTTTTTTTGTTTCTGAATTAATTTTTTTCATGTCATTTCTTATATTTAAAATTGGTATATTAGCATAAAGAGCTGGAGCACCATTTTCTCCATCTTCCCCACTTTTATTTGTAAGTCTTACATCAATGGCATTTTCATCCACTTCAATATATTTTTTTATTACATCAATAATCTCTTGTTTCATCATTTCTAAAAAGTCTGCTGAAACATTGGCTCTATCTTGCATTAATACTAAATGAAGTCTTTCTTTTGCTGTATCTTTTGAATTTACTTCTTGTGTTTCTGACTTCATCAATTTTTTGAAAAATCTCATAATTCCTTCGAACATAATTTCCTCCTATTGAAATTTATTTTAGTCCAAACATTCTTTTTAGTTTAGCAAGAAAGCCTTTTTCCCTTCCCGGTATACTAACTTCAATATTTTCTCCTAAAATACGTTTTGCAATTTCCATATAAGATTTGCCTGATGGTGCCTTTTTATTTGAAACAACTGGCTCTCCTTTATTAGTTTGAGTGATAATATACTCATCATCTGGAACAACACCAATTAATTCAATAGAGAGCAAATCAACAATATCATCAACATCCATCATTTCGCCTTTTTTTACCATTCCCGGTCTTAATCGGTTTACAATTAGCTCTGGATTTTTAATTTCTGATGCTTCTAACAATCCTATAATTCTATCTGCATCACGAATGGCTGAAATTTCAGCAGTCGTTACTACAATTGCACGGTTTGCTCCTGCAATTGCATTTTTAAATCCCTGTTCTATTCCTGCTGGGCAATCTATTAATATGTAATCAAATTCTTCTTTTAATTTATTAGTTAACTCTTTCATTTGTTCTTCATTAACAGCACTTTTATCTCTTGTTTGTGCAGCAGGAAGTAAGAAAAGTTCAGGAAAGCGCTTATCTTTAATTAAGGCTTGTCTTAATTTACACTTTTCTTCTACAACATCTACAATATCATATACAATTCTATTTTCTAGCCCCATTACAACATCTAAGTTACGAAGTCCTATATCAGTATATACTAGTACTACTTTTTTTCCTTCTAAAGCAAGTGCTGAACCTAGGTTTGCTGTTGTCGTTGTTTTTCCAACTCCACCTTTTCCTGATGTGATAACTATAACTTCTCCCATATGATTTTTTTCCTCCTATTTTGTAACTGAAAAAGCATACAAAAAATAATAAAATATCTGTAACATAATACAGATATTTTATTATTTTTTTTATAAAAAGTCAATGAAATTACCTTAATTTTACTAAATTTACTACTTTTTGTTTACTCATGTAGACATTTTTGCTTTCAGCGCTACAAGTAAAGTGTGGAGCGAGACGAGTTGTAGTGGCTGCTAACGGTCGGAGTGAAGCCGTTACGAAGGCTTGCTGGGTGGAAAAAGCCACTGCTCTTATAGTTGTAGTTACTGCCTCGATTAACTCGACGGCTGCTAGAATACGCTTCTGCTGTCCATTCACAATGATTGCCTTCAAGGTCATAGATATTTCTCATACAATCTTGTTCATTTTGTCCTGATAATGCATGGTCTATCGTTAAACCTATATCATTATGTCCTGTCTCTGGTTCTTCTCCT
>CALXYG010000073.1 GCA_944392885.1 uncultured Clostridia bacterium | reverse complement strand
CTTTCGTTTGTACCGTCTGCTTCATCTTCTTGCCAGTTTACTGTTGCTCCTTCTGGTATTTCATATATTACCAATCCTTCTTCTACTGAATCCTCTGTACTTATTTTCGATGCTACATATTCACTTGGAATTGTTACTCCATCAACAATCACTGGTGGTTTTGTTTCTGATATCTTTCCACTATCTATCTCTATATAGAATTCATATTCTGGATATATCACTCCTATATATGTAGTTTCATCTATAATTTCTTTTCCTTCTGGTAAATTTTCTAGTTTTGCTCTAAGGGTTTCTCTTATTAAATTACCATGTTCATCGATTGAATGTATTCTCATTATATTAATTTGTTCTTCTATGTCTTTTTTTTCTGTTGCTATTTTCGCCTCATCTGCTTTGTCTATTAATCCGTCTTGGTTTACAAGTACTCCTATTCCTACTCCTGCTAAAATAATTAAAAGTGCTATTGTAATTATTAGTGTAATTAAAGTTATTCCTGCACTTCCTCTATGATGTGCTTTTCTTTTTTCTTCCTTCTTCATTTCTTCCTCCTATGTTTTTTATTTTCCTTTGTTGCCTCTCCTATGTTGTTTTTTCTTTTTGTAATTTTTTACAAAATTTTTTTGTTTTTGCTTTTCCCCTGTTGTTTATTGAAAAACTATTTTTCATAGCTTCCCCTTGTTTTTACTTTATTTTCACATTCTATTTATTTTTCAAGGTTCTTACTATTTTTTATAGCTTTTCTTTTATTTTTTCTTATGTTATATCTTTTTCACCTCTTTTGTCAATACATTTTTTCAAGTTTCGTTTTTTTAGCTGTATATGTGTCAATAATATAAACAGGTATTTACTTTTCTTCCTTATTTATGATAAACTTAATTAGTATTGTTTTATGGCCCGTTGGTCAAGCGGTTAAGACGCAGCCCTCTCAAGGCTGAATCATGGGTTCGATTCCCGTACGGGTCACCAAATTATAAAATCCTTAGAACTATGGTTTTAAGGATTTTGTCTTGTTAATGAAGCTTAAGTATCAATATTTAAATTAAGTAAATTCAATAAAGTGAAATAGAAATCTTTAAATAATTTCTACTTCAATATTTCATTGGCTCAAAATCTGGAAACTGCTAGGTGAATTTCTCACCTAGCAGTAAGAAGGAAAATTAGTTGTATACAATCCCCGGATCATAGCGATATACAAAACCACTACATCCTTCACTTGTCACAACATACAGGTAGTCTCCCTGTTCGTAAAGCACCATCGCTTCTTCACGGTATCTTTTTCCACCAGATGCAGAGCCTAAATCGTTTTCATTCATTCCTGTCTGGTGTGATAATGAAACTCCATGTGAACTCAAATAGATTTTGTAATACACATAGCCGATATAGCCAGTACTTACGTAACCTTGTTGTCCACCTTCTGTTTGCACTTTACACCATTGTCCATCTTGTTCGAGTAATGTTAATATGTCTCCTGAATACAAATCCATAAGTTTCCCTTTGGATTTGTTCTCATAGAGAGATATTCTCGGTCGTAATACACACAACATCATTTCTTGATTTTCTACCACATACTGGTCGTCTGTCCACTGGATTAGGGAACCATCTTCTGCCAAGCCTATAGCAGTCGCCATGATTACCATTACCAAAATTGCAAGTACTAACCGCTTCATGTTTTTTCCTCCTTTTTTATACCTAATGGTATATTTTTATTATACTTTTTTTTTGGTTATCTGTCAAATATACCATTTATTCATCTATTTTTTTCCTAGTTCTAAACATAGTTTTAGGATTTCTTGTAATCGGGTTTGGTTTCCATTTAAATACAAGTAACCAATTAACCCTTCTAATGCTGTTGCATATTTATAGTCTTCTATTTCTGCATTTTTCGGCAAATGATGATTTTCTGTGTTACGAGTTCTTCGAACGATCTCCATCTCACTTTCTGTTAGTTGATTTTTTAACTTATTCAAAATATTTGACTGTGCTTTTGCCCTAACATATTCAATCGTTTCAATATGTAACCTATGAGGTCTTAACTTTGTTGTGTTTACTAGATGTGTCCTTATATATAGTTCATAAACACTATCACCAACATATGCCCATACTAGTGGAGAAATAGTATTTAATTCCATTTCTGATTTTATCATTTCCTGTTCCAATTATTTACCTCCAAATTTTGATTTTTCTAGTGTAATTTTTCCAAATTTTCCTGTTCTAAAGTCCTCTAAAAGTAATCTTGCAACCTTTAGTTGGTCTGCCATACCACCAGATATAATAGCTCCTCGTTTTTTTGCAATTAATTCTAATAATAGAATATATTTTTCGCTTTCTTCTATTTTTTCTTCGAAAATTGTTTTTAGCTCTTCATCTGTAATATTGTATCTTTCTTGTAGGTTCTTTTTAACATTGTTATATAAAAACATAATTAAATAATAAGAGAGCTCGCATTCATCTATAATTTCAGCTTTAATGGTTCCTGTAAAAGCTAAATGTAACGCAATCTCTTTACTTTCAAATTTAGGCCATAAAATACCAGGAGTATCAAGTAATTCTATATTATTTTGAATACGTATCCACTGTTTTTGCTTTGTTACTCCAGGCTTATTACCTACAATTGCTGTGCTTCTCTTGGCTATTCTGTTAATAAACGAAGATTTGCCAACATTTGGAATGCCCATAACTAATAATCTAATATTTTTTCTTACCCTACCTTTTTCTTGCTGTCTTTTTAGCTCATCTTGCATCATTTCCTCTACTTTTTTTAGAACTTCCCTTATTCCTAATCCTGTATTTGAATTTACAATTACACAAGGAGTTCCATTGTTTTCGAAATAGGCTTTCCATTCCTTAGTTTGACTTTCATCAGCTAAATCACTTTTATTTAAAACTATAATCTTTTTTTTATTATTTAGCAATTTGCCAACATCTGGATTTTGACTAGAATATGGTACTCTTGCATCTAATATTTCAATCACAATGTCTATTAATTTTAAATCTTCTTCTATTTGTCTTTTGGCTTTAGCCATATGTCCTGGGTACCAGTGGTTATTTGTTTTATTTTCGTTCAGTTAAATCACTTCCTTCATAGTTTTTTTCTTTAAATATTGTATCATATTGACCTTATGTTACTATTATTTAATACATTTTTTGTTCTTAAATAAATCGTAATCAACCACGATAGTGGGACAGATAGACAACTTTTTTCCGTATTGTTGTTCTTGTCTTTTTTTTGCATTTTGTCACTTCCTTTATCATAATTTCTTTTACATTTTACCTAATAATTTACACAATTCTTTTTTATTATATCACAATTATATTTTTTAGGAAATCAATAGCTTCAAAAAATTCATCTATTGTCCAATCTCTTTTTAAAAATAAAAATCCCCCCTCAATCCATAGAGGAAAAATTAGGGGGCACACCTATTTTTCTAAATTTATAATTTTTGTTGCTATTTTTTTATAAAAGTTTTATAGTGTTCTATAAAAATAAGTGCAGGTTTTCATTGCCATTTTTTTCTTTATTTTCAATCTCAAATAAAATTTTAATTGGCTGATTAATACTCATATTACATTGTCCTATAATTGTTTTTATCAGCTCTTTCATCTAATTTTCTGTCATATGATTCATCTTTGTAATACCAATCTGTTTTTTTACTCTTTTTATTGTTTGTTCTCTCCTTATTAAATAC
>CALXYG010000072.1 GCA_944392885.1 uncultured Clostridia bacterium | reverse complement strand
CTTTAGCGTTAACGAAAATAGCCAAATAGAAGTTTGAATCTATTTGGCTATACTCTTATTATTCAATATTAAATTCTATGTAAACATATTGATCTGCAATTTTTTTTACTAATCTATATTCCCCGTTTTTTTAATTCTCCATATAGTGTCGACCAATCTGTTTCTAGTTCTAACGTTCCATCTTCTTCCGTAAAGATTGTTTGCTCCGTATGAGTATAACTTAACCATCCATTTTCATCATTTTTTTTGTTTTCTTCTTGCCATTCTTTACCAATTTTTTTATCTATTCTAAACCACGCCTCGTATGTATAAGGTGTTATATTCTTGTCTACAATTATTATAACTGCGCTAGTTTTAGTTAATGTTCCTTGCTTTATTTGCATGGTTACTTTGTCTATTGTTCTATCTGTTCCATTATTATTTTGATGAAGCATTTTATTTTCTTTATTTCCATTATTTTGCATAATATTTTCACTTATTACATTTTTGTTATAACCTTTTTCTGAATTATCAGTCAAGTAGCCTATTATATGAAATCCCCCCCAAAATATGATTATAATTCCGATAATTATTCCTATTATTATAACAAATTTTTTCATCTATTATTCACTCTTTTCTATATATTCAAATGAGCAAGTAACTTTTTTACTAAAAAGGTCACTTGTTCTAAACTGTTATATTAAATTTAAAAAGTCTTTTACTGCATTTTTGAAACAAATGTATTAAATCTATCTTTATTAATATTGGCATAACAATTATATGCAATTCCATTTACTCCCGTAGCTCCGTTATGAATACCAATTGCATAGCCTGAGTCATCGAAAACCGGCGCTCCACTTTGTCCATTATCTGTATCCACTTCATAAGCTAGGCGTCTATCAGTTGTTGCTCTCACATAACTTCTATGGGTATATTGACCTAATTCTTTATCTCCCGGGTAGCCTGTCACTCTAACCATTTTATTAAGAAATGCAACATCGTAATCATTAGAATAAGCAATACCTTCCCAACCAGTCGTATCTCCTATATTCGAATTTAATGTCAATAATGCCCAGTCTTCATCGATGTCATGAGATTCAGCCCATCTATTTTCTATTAAAATATTGGTTGCATATGCACTATATGGTATAGAACTACTTGTTGCTCCAGGATATAAATTTACAGTAGTAGCAAATCCTCCCCTAGAATTATTATATACGCAATGAGCTGCTGTTAATGCTAAATTTTTATAAATCATAAAGGCTGTTCCTGCATAAGCCTTTCCATTAGGGAATACCACTTCAATATAACATATTTTTGGTGACGTAGTAGCTGGTACTCTATCGTCATAGTCACCAATAATATCAAGTGGCATTACTGTTTCTGAACCTTCTGGGGTGTAAGGTTCTGTTCTATAAAAGTTCGAAACAGAAACGTTGTTGGAGCGGGTAGTGGGAATCGAACCCACGTAATCAGCTTGGAAGGCTGGAATTCTACCATTGAACTACACCCGCATTTCCTCTGACAGTTATAAATTATAAATGATTTATTATTATTTGTCAATACATTTTATAATTTTTTTTTATTTTCAAATTTTGTCAATGATGTAAAATAACATTGCATTTATTCAATAAATTTTCTTTATTTATGTATTTACAAAAAGTAACTAGTGATATAAAATACAATTAACTATTAAATTAAGAGGAATTTAGCTTATGCAAACATTACTTTCATATTCAGAAGAAGATACAAAATCATATGCAAAAAAAATTGCTTCCAATTTACAAACTGGAGATATTATTATTCTCTCTGGTGATTTAGGTTGTGGAAAAACAAAATTTACAGAAGGCATTTTAGATTATTTTAATCTATCTAGTGAAATATCAAGCCCTACATTTACTATTGTAAATGAACATAAAACGCCAAACATTACAATTTATCATTTTGATATTTATAGGCTTTCTGATATAGATGAATTTTATGCAATTGGTGGTGAAGAATATTTCTCTAATGGAATATGTGTTATTGAGTGGGGCGAAATGTTAGAGCCATTTTTGCATGATAATTATTTAAAGATTAATTTTCATAAATCAGAAGAAAACGATTACCTTCGAATTCTAGATTTTGAACCACATGGTATTCGTTTTAAAAAAATTATAGAAAGGATGTTTTAATTTTGAAGTTGTTAAGTGTTGATACCTCAAGTGAAGTTTGCTCTGTTGCCCTTCTAGAAGATAACAAGCTTATAAAAGAGCTAAACAAAATGAATTTTAAAACCCATTCAGAGAACCTTATGCCGCTTATAGATTGTATATTTAACAAAACAGGATTATCTCTTTCAGATATTGATGCAATTGCTTGTGGTATTGGTCCTGGCTCATTTACAGGAATTCGTATTGGAATTGCAACCTGTAAAGCAATGGCTGAAGTAAAACATCTTCCTCTTATTGGTGTTACTTCTTTGGAAACACTTGCCTATCTTGAAGCAGCAACTGAAAATGTAATTATTTCTATTATTGATGCAAAGAATAACCAAGTATATGCTGGTGTTTTTGATGCTAACCACATTCAATTATTGGATTATATGGCAGATGATATTAATAATATACTACCTTATTTAACATCTTATAACTCGGCTATTCTCATAGGGAACGGTGCTATACTTCATAAAGAAAAAATACAATCTTGTTTAAATAATGTTATTTTTTCTAAAAACTCTACACAGTCTTCTTTTGCACTTGGAAAATGTGCTTATCAAAAATGGTTAAGAAAAGAAATTTTAACACCAGACACACTCTTGCCACTTTACTTACGTAAGTCACAGGCAGAAAGGATGAAACATAGTAATGAATTGCCAAATTGAATCTATGACAATTGCACATTTACGCTACATCGAACGAATTCTTTCTACAGAATTTGATAACTTTTGGAATTTTTCTGTTTTAGAGGCTGAATTACAAAATCCAAATTCCCATTATATTGTTGCACTAGATAACAATTCAGTTCTAGGATTTGCCGGTATATGGAAAGCTGTTGACCAGTATCATATTACAGATATTGTAGTTCGCAAAGATTTACGACAAAAAGGTATAGGTTCACAATTATTGGAAAAACTGATAGAAATAGTTAAATTTGAGAAAATCACTTCTATCACATTAGAAGTAAATATTCAAAACACGGCTGCAATTTCATTATATAAAAAATATAATTTTCGAGTAGTTGGCACTAGGAAAAAATACTATTTTCAAAAATACGATGCACTAATTATGACTTTATTTTTAAATTAATATAGGAGGTACAAATGATGAAAAAGCCTTATGAACTAAACCCAAAAGACTTGAAAGATGTCTGTAATCCGGATGTTTTTAAATTCGATACTACTGCAGAATTAAATGACCATGACCTAGTATATGGTCAAGATAGAGGAATTAAAGCACTACAATTTGGCCTAAGTGTTGACATAAAGGGGTATAATCTATATCTTGAAGGGCCTGCGTAAGTTGGCAAAACAATATAAAAAAAAAATTATTTAGACTTAATTGCAAAATCCAAAAAAGTTCCAAGTGACTGGTGCTATATTTATAATTTCAATAATTCAAATGAGCCAATTGCAGTTTCTTTACCTGCCGGTCAAGGAAAAGAATTTGAGCAAACTATGGAATCATTTATTAAAGATATTCGAATTGATTTGAAAAGAACATTCAGTAACGAAGATTTTGAAAAAGAAAAAGCTTTAATTAAACATGAATTTGAGAACAAGCGTAATATTCTTTTGGAAAAACTAAATAAAAACTCTATGCAACATGGCTTTCAAGTTAAAACAGCTCAAAACGGAATCTATATGATGCCTATTTTAAATGGAAATACTATTGCAGAAGAAGAGTTTGAAAAATTAGATGAAGCTACCAAAAAAGAGTTTGAAGACAAATCGGCTATTGTTCAAGAACAAATTTATTCTGCAATAAATGAAATTAAAGCAATTGAAAAAGCAGCAGATAAAAAAGTAGAGGAATGGCAATCTAATATTGCTCTTCTAACTATTAATGTTCATATAAATGCTATAAAAGCTAATTATAAAAGAAATAAGAAAATCAACACGTTCTTAGATCAAATAAAGAAAGACATATTAAAAAATTTAAGCTATTTTATTGAAGAAAATAAAGACAGCAAACAGTTATCACCTATGCAAAAACCGGAAACAATAAAACCTTGGCTTAACTATCGTGTTAATTTGTTTATAGATAATAGCAATTTAGAGGGTTCTCCAGTTATTATGGACTCTAATTACACATATAGCAATATTTTCGGACGACTTGAATATGAAAATCAGTTTGGTACATTAAAAACTGATTATACTATGTTAAAACCAGGACTTTTACATCAGGCAAATGGTGGTTATATTATATTGCAAGCCAAAGATTTACTACAAAATCAAATTTGCTATGAAACCTTAAAAAAAGCACTTACAGTAAAAGAACTTAGCATAGAAAATGGTATGGAACAGCGTTCTTCTATGGTTATGATTTCCCTAAAACCAGAACCTATTCCACTTAATGTCAAAGTTATATTAATTGGAGATGCTAATATATATCATACACTTCTTTCTTTAGACTCTGATTTTAGAAAGCTATTTAAAATTAAAGTTGAGTTTGAAGATGATGCACCAAAAACAGTGGATAATATAAACCGTTTATCAAAATTTGTATATAGTTTTTGCAATAAAGAAAACTTATTACACTTGGATAAGGAAGCAATGGCAAAAGTAGTTGAGTTTGCTTCTAAACTTGCAGATGATAAACAAAAGCTATCTACAAAATTTAACGATATTGGTGAAATAGTTGGTGAAGCTTCCACATGGGCTAAACTTGCAAAAGAAAAAATTGTTACAAAAGAATATGTGCAAAAAGCCCTAGATGAGCGAATTGATCGAGTAAAAAAATATGATGAACAATATTTGGAAATGATAAAGAAAGATACTTTACTTATTTCAACTGACGGATTTAAGGTTGGACAAATAAATGGATTAACTGTTATGACAATAGGTGATTACTCTTTTGGTAAACCTTCTAAAATAACAGCTAATACTTATATGGGTAAAAATGGTATTATAAATATCGAACGTGAAGTTGAGCTTTCTGGCTCTTCCCATTCAAAGGGAGTATTAATCTTAACAGGTTATATTGGAGAAATGTTTGCCCAAGATATTCCTCTTTCCCTTACTGCTAGTGTTTGCTTTGAACAACTTTATGGTGGGGTTGACGGAGATAGTGCTTCTAGTACAGAAGCATATGCTATTCTTTCTAGCCTATCCGATATTCCTATTAACCAAGCAATAGCAGTTACTGGTTCCATTAATCAAAAAGGGGAAATACAACCAATTGGTGGTGTAAATGAAAAGATTGCTGGTTTTTACCAAATTTGCAAGATGAGAGGTTTAAATGGAAATCATGGTGTTATTATTCCAAGACAAAATATTAGGAATCTTCATTTATCAGATGAAATAATTAACACAGTAAAAGATGGCAAATTTCATATTTACGCTATTAGTACAATTGAAGAAGGAATTGAGATTCTAACTGGTGTTCCTGCGGGTAAAAAAGATAAAAATGGAAATTTCCCTGCTGGTTCTATTAATTATTTAGCAAATGAAAAACTAAAGAAATACGCTAAAAACAGCGACAAAAAAATTTAAACTTTTATTTTCCAAAAAATTATGGTATAATATAGTTATAAATTTTCTATTCAAGGAGGGAATCACTATGCATGTATCCAAATCCAGGAAAGATAGGTACCATCGGCAACTTTCTTATGAAATCATCGACCGATCATTTTGCGCAGAGAAACCAACTACCAATGTAAAAGGTCCTCACAGAACTCCTTTGTTGGAAATCAAAGATTTACAAAAGCACGGTCTCTCGAAACAACAAATTGCAGATGATTTGTATATACTGAACCTGGAGAAATGGTTATACTTGCTGGATTGAACTCCGAAAAAAAGCTTCCATACTGGAAGCTTTTTTCTATTTATTATCTTTTACATCTTCAACTTTTTCTTCTGATACTGTATCTACAACTTCTTCTACAATTGGTGTTTCTGTTTGAACAGTCGAAGTCTCTTCATTTTCCTCTTCTGCTGGTGTTTCTGGAACTTCTATAACATCTTCTTTAACTGTAACCATATTGGTTTCAATACGTGCTCAAACTTTTTCTTTTTTCTTATCAGCTTTACCGACAACATTT
>CALXYG010000071.1 GCA_944392885.1 uncultured Clostridia bacterium | reverse complement strand
AATTTTACCTTGTGTGCTTGAATTTAATTGGTCAATAGTTTGCCCAAGAGTATTTAATTCCTCCTGAGTTCGATTTTCTTCTGCAATCTCATTTACTTTTGCATGAATAATTTTAAGTTCTGTGTTAAATTGTGTTAGTCTTGAATTTCTAATAGTTGTTACTCCAGAATCGATTGCTATTCCAGATATAATAATAATAACGATAATAGTAATACTAAGACTAATTAGAGTAATTCCTTTACAATGCTTTGTTAACAAAGTTTCCTTATTAAATTTATTCTTTTCTTCTGTACCCATAAATTGAATTCCTCCTTGTTTTTCATGTTGCTAAATCAAATTCAGAGAATCTAGAAAATTGTTACATACTTCATACTTTAAATTATTCTTCATAACTAACTAAATTGTTAATGTTAGTTCCATATTGCTCATAAAACCATGCATTATAATCAAAAGGCGCAACTGTTGTAGGTTCCCCATAGTCCACACCAAAAGTATCTACTGTTACTTTTGTAATAATAGGTGGATTAACTGGTCTGTCAGATGCAATGGTATTCCCATTTTCATCTTTTGGAGCTTCTTGATCTTCTGTTAAATCTTCACTACGGTATACTACTTCTATGTTTGAAATAACATCAACCACTTCCATTCCTTCTATTACCTTACCAAATGCCGTATAATAGCCATCTAAGCTTGTATTGTCTTGTGTCATAATAAAAAATTGTGTACCTGCTGAATTATAGCTATAACTCGTTAGTCCTTCACCCAAACTACTATAATCTCCTCTTGCCATTGATAAAACACCTCTTTCGTGTTTTAGCTTATTTCCTTTATAGCCATTAGCAATAAATTCACCTGGAAGTGCATAGTCCAATGTACCGCTTCCTGTCCCCTCTTTATCTCCACCTTGAATCATAAAATCAGGTATAGTTCGATGAAATGTTAAACCATCATAATAG
Source organism: uncultured Clostridia bacterium (assembly GCA_944392885.1). GTDB lineage: Bacteria > Bacillota > Clostridia > TANB77 > CAG-508 > UMGS1754. Next base: position 32,585 of record CALXYG010000071.1, on the reverse strand, counting down.
CCTTCTTGAATCTTTTTTACGAAATGTGCAACTGTATTAGGAGCCATTTCAGGATATAATTCAATTTTAACTGTTCCATAGCCTTCTATTTCCATTGTAACGATAGGATTTTTAACTACCTCTGTTATTTTTTTATAATATCCATAACCTAAAACTGCAATTATTATAACAACAGCAATAATAATTACTAACCAAATAATGTTTGTTTTTTTCATTTTTCATTTCTCCTTTTTATAACATTACATTATCAAATACAAATTGTTCTTGCATTCTTTTTAGTGATTGTTTAATTGTTCTTGCGCGAATTTCTCCAATTCCTTCTACATCATCAAGTTGTTTAATATCTGCTGCTAAAATATGCTGAAAAGATTTGAAAGCTTTTACCATATTAGCAACGATATTACTTGGTACTCTTGGAATTTTGTTCAAAATACGATAACCTTTTGTATATACAGCAACTTCTTCATACGTTTCAAAATTATCATATCCAAGCAAATCCGCAATTTTGTTTGTTTCTATTAAACCGTCTGCCTCTAAGCTCCTAATTTGTTGTAGAACTGTTTCTTCATTTTTCTTTTTCCCTACCATATAATCTTTTATTATTAGTAGCTCTTCCTTTTCAAAATCACCTACTAGTTCTTCTAATTGCATTTTTATTAGTCTTCCATCTTCACCTAATTCATAAATGTTTCGTTTTACTTCTTCAACAATTTTTTGTACCATTTCAGCTCTTTGAATACATGTAATAACATTATCTAGTGTAACAATGTCATTAAATTCATATTCATTGAGCATATTAAGTTTACTATCAAATACTTTTTTATATTTTTCCAATGTTTGCAATGCCTGATTTGCTTTTGTAATAACTTTTGACGTATCTTCAATAATGTAACGAAAATTGCCTTTAAAAATAGTAATAATGTTTCTTCTTTGTGATATACTAATAACCAACTTTCCTGTTTGTTTAGCAGTACGTTCCGCAGTTCTGTGTCTTGTACCCGTTTCATTAGTAATTATGTTTGATGAAGGTATTAACTGAGCATTAGCATATAATATTTTCTTTAAATCTTCACTTAAAATAATGGCACCGTCCATTTTAGCAAGCTCATACAGCCTTGCTGCAGTATAATCTTGATTAATATAAAATCCACCATCAACTATATCTAATACTTCCTTTGCATCACTTATAACAATTAACGCCCCTGTTTTTGCTTTCAATATACTTTCCAATCCTAACCTGATTTCAGTTCCGGGGGCAATCATTTTCAATATATCAGTTTGTACCTCTTTTTCCTCCACCTACATCACTACTTTCTCTCAAGCATTATTTTAGTTTCAGATACTTCATAGCATCAATAACATTTTTCACACCTATTATATCTAAATTAAACTTATCTTTCAATAGTTTTTTGTTACTTTCTGGAATAATGCATGTCTTAAACCCGAGTTTTTCTGCTTCTTTAATCCTCTTCTCAATCATATTAACTGTTCTTACTTCACCAGTTAATCCAACCTCTCCAATAGCAATCGTTCCTTTTGGAATGGGTAAATTTTTGTAACTAGAACATGCTACAAGAACAATTCCTAAATCTAGTGCAGGTTCATTAATCTTAATCCCACCTACAATATTTAAATATACGTCTTGACTACCAAGTGGTAGCCCGGCGCGTTTTTCTAATACAGCAATTAACAATGTTAGGCGGTTATAATCAATGCCATTTGCCGTTCTTCTTGGAATTCCAAAAACACTCATCGTAGTTAAAGCTTGAAGTTCAACAAGAATTGGTCTTGTTCCCTCCATGCTTGCAACTACGATAGAACCTGCTGGTATTTCTTCTCTATCTTCTAATAAAACTGAAGATGGATTGTCAACTTCTATCATTCCTTCATTTTTCATTTCGAACATACCAATTTCGTTTGTTGATCCGAAACGATTTTTTACTCCTCGCAATACGCGATATGAAAAATAACGTTCACCCTCTAAGTATAAAACTGTATCTACCATATGTTCTAGAACCCTTGGCCCTGCTATATTGCCATCTTTTGTAACATGCCCAATAATAATAGTTGTAATATCATTTTGTTTACAGCATTTCATAACTCTTCCTGTAATTTCTCTAACTTGACTTACACTACCAGCTGTAGCTGTTAAATCACTACTAAACATTGTCTGAATTGAATCAATAATAACAAGCTTAGGCTTAGTTGACAAAATTGCTTCTTCTATTATGTCTATATCAGTTTCTCCTAAGAATAGTATATTTTCATTATGGATTCCCAGTCGATCTGCTCGTAACTTGATTTGTTCTGCTGATTCTTCCCCTGATATATAAAGTACTTTTCCTTCACCATGTATACAATGACATATTTGGAGAATTAATGTAGATTTTCCAATACCTGGTTCTCCTCCGTAATAAAATTAAAGAACCTTTTACTAACCCTCCACCTAAAACCCTATCTAACTCTTCAAAACCGTGTTTTCACTCTAGTGGTCTGTATTTTTTGGATGTCATTTAATAAAACTGGAATTACAGATTTATTTTTATCGTTTTTTGTATCACTTTTTTTTGAAAATTTTTCTTCATAAAAGCTATTCCATTCATTACATCCTGGACATTTTCCAAGCCATTTAGAGGATTCATATCCACAATTGCTACACACAAAAATGCTACTTACTTTAGCCATTACTTTCCTCCCTTAAACGTATTTCCTGTACCAATATTCTAGAAAAGTGGCTTGCCCACATGTGTTAAATCATACCCTTGTTTAATAATTTCTCTAAAGTAATAACAAACATAGCATGTGACCACCCTAGTCCAATTACCCAAGCAGGTTTCATAGTTTTGTTATCGATTTGCTCAGCTAGTAATCCATTTTCTAAACTTGTTGCTACTACAAAATCAAAACATTCTTTTGCTTTTTTATTTTCTCCTGTTTCCAAATAATAGTTGGCAAGCCATAAATTAGATATAACCCATGGATTCTTCCCACCCATGTAATTATCTCCTTCATACCTTAAATAGCCTCCTGTATATGTCCTAAGAGTTAAACTCATTTTTTCAATAGTGTTTGTCATCTTCTTTTCTTTTGAAGAAAACACCTGAAATGGCACTACTAATCCTAATAAACTAATATCCATTTTCTTATCTGCACTTCTAACAAATGAACTTTTTTCTGTATCATATAAATTGTTGTTTAAATATTCCTTTATTTCCCTTAATTTTTCTTTCATCTCTTCTGTGTCTATTCTTATTTTTTCTAATTTAATTCTGTTATTTTCATAACTTGTTCTTACTATATTATATATTTTAATTAAACTATCTAATGCCGCAAAAATTGCTGCAAGTGAATATGTGTGTATTCCTTCATTTTCCTCCCATAAATCATACGATTTTTGCATAGTGGGTTGTTCTAATTTAATATCTTGTATGTATTTTGTTAAAAATTCTACCGCTTTTTCACACATTTTTAAATTTTCTTTTAAAAATTTTTCATCTTTTGTTCTTTGATAATGTTGATATACTCCAAATACAACTGATGCTGTTTCATCTATTTGATATCCCCATGAAGGTGCTAAATGTCCATCTGTGTAGAATCTTTGTTCCCACATTCCATTTTTACTTTGTGTATTTTTACAAAAATTCTTATAAAACTTATCAGTTTCTTTTTCCATTCCAATAATGTCCATTGCTTGTGTAATAAAAATCGCGTCCCTAGGCCAACAATAGGAGTATCTTCCACATTTTGTTTTGCCTTCGTCTACCTCTAATCCTGCAGATATTCCACCTGTATTATGATTTATGAGTAAAGCATATAATAATACTGTTCTATTATAAATTGTTTCTATTCTTTCATAATAAGCATTTTTGTTTTGTTTTAATGGTAATTTTGAATGTGTCTTTAGATACTTTCTCCAATATGATTTTACATTTTGATACTCTTTTTCGGTATCTATTTTTCGTATTCGTTCAATTGTATTTTCAATTTCATGTAAAGTACTTTTCTCATTGTTTTCTTGTATTAAAACAAATAACTCCATTTTTTTCTTTTCACCAGCATGGAGCACTCCCATGTCATAACTTATACTAGAGTCTGCTGACATTCCAATATAATCTTTGTCACCTATAACTCCATCCATAATATTTTGGCTACTATTATTTATCTGAGAAGACAAAATTTTATCATTTGAAAAAGTACAAAAATTATAGTCGTGTGTATATTGAATAAGCGCTTCTGCCTTTTCATAACCACTTACTTGATTGTTAGGATTACTTAATAATTCTGAATATACTAAAAAATTTAGATTCAAATCAATATTGCTTTGATTTATTATTTCATATCTTTTTACCAATACTGGTTCCTTTGTCATAACAAAATCAGTTTGCACTACTTTGACATTAAAATATGTATTATGTATTTCTGTTCTTAATACATTTGTATCTTCAATATATTCTTGCTTATATATATTATTTAAGTCATTATGTAGATATATCATACCAGAATCGTTTAAGCGCAATCCTACATGGAAGAAACGAATAAACTGTCTATAATCTATTGCAGGATATAATAACCTTAACATCTCACCAGTTTTACTATAACTTATTACCATTTGCTTGTTACCGAATAACAGCATCATTAAAATATTTCGTATCCATTTGTATTCTCCTTATTCCCCTACTTTACTCTATAATTTTTACAATTTGATTTTCAAGTTCTCGAATTTTATCTTTCAGTTTTTCTACTTCTTCATCACTAGTGTCTTCATTTAAAAGCTCTGTTTTTATAATTGATTTCATTTCCTTAATCTCTTCTTCAAGATTATCTAATTTTTGCAAAATTTCTAATCGAATAAATCGATATTTATTTGGTAGCTCTAGTTTATCTCTCATCTTAATTTCTTCATTTAATTCATATACATCACCAAAATTTGGTATTGTAACATTAATTCCGGTTTCTTCTTTAATCTTTTGTTTTAAAACAACTTGTCCTTCTGGCTCTCCATGTACTAAAAAGATATGCTTTGGCTTTGTAATAAATGAATAAATAAAATTCATAAGCCACTCTTGGTCTGCATGTCCAGAGTACCCTTCAATATATTCTATTCTTGCATTTACCGCTATTTCTTCTCCAAAAATTTTTACTTTTTTTGCTCCCTCTACAATACTTCTTCCTAATGTCCCTGGTGCTTGATAGCCCACAAATAGTATTGTACTATTAGGATTCCACAGGTTATGTTTTAGATGGTGTTTTATACGTCCAACTTCACACATACCACTAGCTGAAATAATAATACATGGTTCATCTGTCTCATTTAATGCCTTTGATTCATCTGCCGTTCTTGTAAATTTTAGTCCTGGGAAATCTAAAGGATTTTCACCAGATTCGATTTTTGCTTTTACTTCATCTTCAAATAAGTCTGTGTTCTTCTTAAATATCTCTGTAGCAGAGATAGCAAGTGGACTATCAACATAAACAGAAGCCCTCATTAATTCCTCATACTTTTTTGCAAATGTCTCATTATCATAACTATTTTGTTTTATGCAATCTAACTCATATAGAATTTCTTGGGTTCTACCAACAGCAAAAGATGGAATAACGACTCTTCCCCCTTTTTCTAAGGTTTCAGATACAATATTTAAAAATATATTAGCTTTTTCATCATTACGCATATGCAAACGATTGCCATAAGTTGATTCCATTATTAAATAATCTGTACTTTCGATCATTGTTGGAGAATTTAATAATGGTATATCATTATTTCCTAAATCTCCTGTAAATACAACTTTCTCTGTTTTTCCATTTTCTGTTACCCATATTTCAATTATGGCAGATCCTAGCATATGTCCTGCATCGTTAAAGCGCACCTGAATGTTTTCATCAATTTCAATGATTTCATCATAACTCACAGGTTTTAATAAATCTAAAGAATCAATTGCCTCTTGTGCTGTATATAATGGAGGCATTTCACTTTTTCCTTCTCTTTTTCTTTTTCGATTTTTCCACTCAATTTCTACCTCTTGAATATGACCACTATCTGGCAACATAATTCCGCACAAATCACAAGTAGCCTTTGTTGCAATAACAGGATTTCTATAACCTTCTTTATATAATTTAGGAATTCTACCTGAATGATCTATATGTGCATGTGTTAATAACACAAAGTCAATTTCGCTTACATCAAATAGAAATGGTGTTTCATTTTCAAGCTCCTCTTTAGCCTGTCCTTGATACATTCCGCAATCTACTAAAAATTTCTTTCCAGCACCATCAACTAAAAAATTTGAACCTGTTACAGTTTTCGTTGCTCCTAAAAATGTAATTTTCATAATTCCACCTCTTATGTAAATATTCTTATTTTTTTATTAAATTTAATCATAAAATCTTCTTCTTTTTCTTTTGGTATACTTTCAACCCTATCTAAAATTTCGCCTTCATATATATCTACATTAATCATATCGTCTGATTTTGAAAAAATAGCACAAATCTCTTCTAAATGAATTATTTTCGTATCAATGATTTTAAACATTATTTCAAAATTATATTGTATATCTTGGTTAATAATAAGAAGAGCCTTTAACTTGCATGCTTTAGTAATCACTTTTTTTGCTACTTCAATTATTTCTTCTTGGAGTTCTGGTACTTCTCTTATTCTCTTTAAACCAGTATTTGTTTGTATTGGCAACCATAAATAATATCGATAATGATATACTAATTCTATTAATTCTTTTTTTGTTACTGCATTGTCTAGTTTCTTCTTAAATTCATTTAAAAAAATGAACTGTAAATCAATTTGTTTTTGTTGTATTATATTTGAATCTACTTGTTTTATATTTGCATCTTCTATCATTTCTATTTGTTGTTCTATTTTTTTTATTTTATTCAGATAATTCTTGGGTTCTAATATATAATTACACTCTTGAAGTTTATCTACACAAGCAACTCTTTCATTTTGTATTATTTCTTCTAAATCGCTCAAACTAAATATCTTATCTTTTTCAGGCAAATCTGAATTCCTTGTTAAAAATTCACCTTTTAATAGTTCATTATCATTTAATATTTTATCTATTCTTTTAATGCTTTCAGAAGTAATCTTTTTTTGTTCATACATTTTTTTTAAAAAATTAACTTTATCTTTCATATCTTTAAGCTCTTGTTTTAGAGTATCTAGTTCATGTTCAATACCTAACTTCTCATTTTTTTCCATAGAAATACATTGTAAACAATATTTGCAAAATATTTTCCAAAAATCTTCTGAAAAATTTTTTATTTCAGATAAATAATCTCTGTTTCTTCTTCTATCTCTTTTCCAATCATATAAAAAAGTATTTCCAAATAATAAACGTAAATTCTGGTACAACAAAAAAGATGAAACATTGTCATATTTATCAAAATTATTATTCCATGCCCAACCATCAAAATTAATTAGTAACTCTTTCAAGTTCAATTCATAACCTTGTATTAGAACTTTCTGAACTGCCCTTTTAAATGGCAAATCATTTTTTGAGACAAAAAATTCTTTGGTTCCCATTTCTAAAATTGCCTGTAATAAAGCCGACTCGTTTTGATAACAAACAATCTTGCCCTCTTCTGGATATACAATATAACATGCTTCACTTTCTTTTTGTTCGTCTAAATTTGGTTTCGTTAATTCTATATTTTTGCACTTAGTCTTAATTACATTTAAAATACTTTCCATTATAGCTTCTTTTGAATTTATATCCTGTTTTACAATTGCATAATCTTTGTAGCCAATCTCTAATTTGTAAAACATACTTAAAAGAAGATTCTTTACTTGACTGGAAAAATCTTTACCCTCTAATATTTTTTCTAATTCATTGTTATAATCTTTTAAATTAAATTTCGAAAGTATCTCTTTTTTCGCCATGTTTCCCCTACTTTCTTATTCTTCTGTAACTTGTGTATCTGTAGTATTAGATGTTTCCTGTGCCATTTTAAGCTCCTGCCATCGTTCTTTAGGCATAAGTACCTCTCTTGGCTTGCTGCCTTGGTAGCCAGAAATTATTCCTCTTTGTTCCATTTGATCCATAATACGTCCTGCCCTTGCATAACCTACTTTAAATCTCCTTTGAATAAATGAAGTTGATGCTTGACCTGTTTCTACTACCGTATCAATTGCCTCCATTAAAAGTGGATCTGTATCGTCTTCATTATCTTCTTCAACCTCTTTATCTGATTTATTAGCATTTTCAATGGTTTCTATTATATCTTCATTATATTTTACTTCACCATTTGACTTCAAAAAGTCTACTATCTTTTCTACTTCTTTATCTGATATAAAAGCTCCTTGAATACGCATCGGCTTACTAATTCCAACTGGTGCAAACAGCATATCACCTTTACCTAGCAATTTTTCTGCTCCAACCGTATCTAATATGGTTCTTGAATCAACGCCAGAAGAAACCGCAAAAGAAATGCGTGATGGTATATTTGCTTTTATAATACCAGTAATTACATCAACAGAAGGTCTTTGTGTAGCAATTACTAAATGCATCCCTGCTGCCCTTGCCATTTGAGCTAACCTGCATATAGCATCTTCTACATCATTAGGTGCTACCATCATTAAATCGGCAAGCTCATCTATAATAATAACAATTTGTGGTAATTTTCCTTCAACTTTTTCCTGTTCTAAAGATTCATTATAACCTTTAATATCCCTTACTCCTTTAGAAGCAAATAAGCTATATCTGTTTACCATCTCTTGTACAGCCCAAGCAAGTGCTCCAGCTGCCTTCTTTGGGTCTGTTACAACAGGAATTAATAAATGCGGTATTCCGTTGTACACTGAAAGTTCTACTACTTTTGGATCTACCATAACTAGTTTAACTTCACTTGGTTTTGCCTTGTATATAATACTTGCAATTAATGTATTTATGCATACACTTTTCCCAGAACCCGTAGAACCTGCAATCAAAATATGTGGCATTTTTGAAATATCAGTTACAACCTCTTCACCTGTTACATTTTTTCCTAGTGCAAAAGCCAATTTTGACTTATCATTTTTAAATTTTTCAGAATCTATTATATCTCTTAAATGTACTGTTTCTTTTTCCTTGTTTGGTATTTCAATCCCGACTGCCTGTTTTCCCGGTATCGGAGCTTCTATACGGATGCTTTCGGCTGCCAAATTCAAGGCAATATCATCTGCTAAATTTGCAATTCTGCTAACCCTTACCCCTTCTGCTGGTTTTAATTCGTATCTGGTAATAGCAGGTCCAACTGATACATTTTCCACCTTTGCTGAAACACCAAAACTATATAGTGTCTTTTGCAACTTTGTTGCTGTATCTGTTACAATTTTTTTCCCACCCTTTAGAGTAGTAGGACTGCCTTCACTCAATAGTTCAATTGGCGGAAATTCATAATTTTCTTCTTCTACTGTAATAGTGTGTTCTAATTGCAATACTTCTTTGATTTTTTCTTCTTTTACTTCTTGTTCTTGTTTAAAAAGATTTTCAATTTCGTTTGGGTTGTTTTTCCTTTCTGGAATCAAATCTGAATCATGCTGAAAAATCTTTGGCTCTCTTTTAGTATTTCCTAAATTTATCGTAATTTGATCTTCAAGCACTTCTGCCATTTGTTGCCTATTTAATTTATCTACTTTTTTATCTTCTCTTAATTTCTTTTTTAATTCCTTTTGTTTTTGCCTTTCTTCTTTTGATTCTTCCTGCTTTTCTTCTACTTTTTCAACAGCACCCGCTAATATTTGAGAAGGTTTTATTCCAAAGACAAATACGGCTAAAACTACTAATGCACCAACAGATACAATTACTGTTCCAACACTTCCAATCGATTTAATAAGCGGAATAGCCACAATTGTGCCAATTGCTCCTCCACCAATATCTTTTGTTCCTAATTCATATCCTTGAATTACGCTCTCTTTAAAACCTGCATTTTCATTAATATGCCCAGCAGAAATTTGATATGTTGTCATTATTATAGCAACACTTATAAGTAAAACCCCACATTGTACAAATTTCGAAACTAAATATTCCTTATTGTCACATGCAATATAAACAGCAAGTCCAAAAGTTACAACTGGTAATAGGTATTTTATAAACCCCATTATACCTCCTAACATAGGACTTAACACCTTTCCAACACTTCCTGCTTCCGCATAAATTAATACTGCCATTAGGATACTTATAATTATTAGTACAACAATTGCAATATCACCTGTTAAAAATTTTTTCTTACTGTTTTTTCTTCTTTTTGTCATTTTTTTTCCTCCCAAGAAAAGTTTACACCATTACTATTAAAAAATCTATGATTTTAAAAAAATTTTCGTATTTTTTTATATTAAATTTTCACTTAACAAAAAAAAACGCCCTTTTACAGAACGTTCCGTTTTATTTATTTTAATTCTCTTCGATTATTTTGAATTGTTTTTAGTGCTTCTTCCAATGTTGCTTCTAATTCCATTAGCACATTGTCTGCATAATCTTTAGTTCCTTTTGAAATCTCTCTAGACATTTCATTTGCTGTTTCAATTATCTCTGCTTTTTGTTCATATGCCTTTCTAGTAATTTCATGTTCATCAATCATTGCAATAATACGATTTTCAGCTTCCTTAACAATACCATTTGCTTCTTTTTGTGCTTCTTCTATAATTCGTTGTCTTTCCTCTTTTACCCATTTAGCTTGCTTTAACTCGTCTGGAAGTTTCAAACGAATTTCCTTTATAATTTCTAATAATTCTTCTCTATCCACAATACCCTTCCCTGAAAAAGGTATACTCTTACTTCTCTCTAATATGTCCTCTAATGTTTCAAGTAATGTAAAAATTTCCATTGGTTTTTACCCCTTTCGATTCAAAAATACAAGCCTTATTCTGCCATATTTTTTTATCTTTAAAATATTAATTTCTAATTCACTTATTTTTTTTATTTTTTCATCTGAATCTGTTTCTACAATTATTATTCCATTGTCTCTTAGTAATTTTTCTTGTAGCATCCATTTAATCGCATATATATCATAGTCAGTGGCATAAGGTGGATCTAAAAAAACAATATCAAAAGAGAGCTTTCTTTCTTTCATAGATTTTAACACTGATTTATAGTCAGAAAGGATTACTTCTGTTTTTTCTTGCATTTTTGTTTTTATTATGTTTTCTTCTATAATTTTAATTGCTTTTTTTGAATTATCACAAATTATTGCTTTATCTGCTCCTCGACTTAGTGCTTCTAGTGCTAAACTCCCACTACCAGAAAACAAATCCAACACTAATGTTTGTGGTATATCATTTTGTATTATGCTAAATAATGCTTCTTTGACTCTATCAAGGGTTGGTCTTGTGTCATTTCCATCTAAAGTTAATAATTTTGTTCCCCTTGCTATTCCACTAATAATTCGCATAAACTACCTTCTATTTTTGATATTACTATTTTATAAAAAAACTAAAATATGTCAATATTATTAACACAATTGTAATATAGTTTTAACACTTCTGTAACAATATTACTCATATTCGTGAAGTATTATATCGTATTTTTTGCACTTTGGCAATATATTTACATAAAAAATTTGCGTTTTTTTATGCTTTCTGTTATAATATTTTTAATTCAAATTTTGAAAGGTGGTTTTAGCATGTTGGATTCTCAGGTGTTTCTCCTCAACGTAATAAGCATTATCATTTTGCTTGTTGGAGTTATAAGCTACATATTTATTCAAGTTGACAACCATTTCAAAGAAAAAAAATTGGTATGGAGCTTTGGGTACAGGATTATAAAAGATCTTGGAAAAAATCCAACTCTTTTGTATCATCTTCGGTATGAAGACAATGTACAAAGCATTGTTCTGTACACAGATAAGGGTTCATCAATTCGTTACCCTAATATTCCCGTTCATCTGTATCAGAAACTCCTGAAATTTTTGATATTTTGTCCAGAATTGGCAATAAGTTTCATCATCGTCAATGAACCGCCACATTGCGATATACAAATCACCGTAAAGGAAAACCCGCTTTATTAAGCGGGTTCTCTTTTTTATTCCTCTTTATTTACATCTTTTAATAGTTCTAATTGTGAAATTAAAAGTGCTTCCATTTTAGCCTTATATACATCTACCTGTTTTTTTATATCTTCTAACTCATGTTTCTTCATTAAGATTTGTGAATTTAGCTCTTCTACTGATGCTCTTGCATCTGTTTGTGCATCCTTAATAATTTGCTCTGCCTCTTTTTGTGCAACATTCTTAACTTCCTCAGCTGTTGTTTGAGCCATCATTAAAGTGCTTTGTAATGTATTCTCAATATTCTTATACTTTTCTATATTATTGTTTAGTTCTTCTAGTTTTGTTCTTGACTCATTTGCTTCTTTATATAATTTTTCATAATCTGCTGTTAATTCATCTAAAAAATCATCTACTTCGTCAACATTATAACCATTTACCATTTGTTTAGAAAATTTTTTATTTTCAATGTCTAGTGGTGTTAACATAGTGTCCTCCTTATGGTATTTTAATTGTTTTTAAGCCATGAAACAGAAAGTTTATTTTTAATTTCCTCTCTAGCCATATCATTTACAATTTCATAATTAAATGGTGCCACTAAGAAAATAGAGTTTGATATTTTCTCTATATGCCCATCTAATGCATGAACAGCTCCACTAATAAAGTCAACAATACGTCTTGCAACGTCTTTGTTAACATATTCTAAGTTAACAATAATTGACTTTTTTTCCTTTAACTCACTGCAAATTTCCTCTGACTGTTCGAAACTTGTTGGTTTGCAAATTTTCATTTTAACTTGCATTTGTGGCATATTTACCACCTTATTTTTTCTTCCAAAAAAGCCTTTTTCATTTTCTTCTTCTACTTCCGGATTGTCATAGTCATATGTGTATTCATCATTTTCTACTTCTTCCGGTTCTGCATTCTCTCCTCTAAAAAAGTCCAATACTCTATTCACAACTGTATTTCCCATTAAAAAAACCTCCTATTTTCCTCCTTGGTTCTTACATGTAATAAGTATCTATCTTTTTGCCCTATTTTGTCAATACTTTTTTGTATTGTAATATAATTTTAATTTGTTTGTAATATATTTGTAATATTATTCGCTGTTTATTATAATTTCATCATACAAAGTAATAGTTTTCATATTTATAATTTCTTTTTCGGTATATCCTAATTCTTTTAGTTCATCTTTATCATACTCTCCAACAATAGAATATGCATCATTTTGTTTTAGTATTTTTACCAAAATTTTATCTATATAACCAGCTCTGTTTCTCATTACATAGTATAGTTCTCCCTCTTTTATAATTGCCGAATTTGGTATTTTTAATCCCTCTGCACGCCACCAGATAATATCAATAGAAATCTTCCTGTAACTGATTAATTCTTGTGAAAAATTATTAGTTTCAAATACAATTACTCTAGATCCATCAGTTTCTTCAATAATATATACTATTTTACAAGATAATTCTTCTTGGCTCGGTAATCGAATTTTAGCAGAATCTCCAACCTTAGCCTCTTTTGCTTTTTCTGAATTTAATATAGTCGCAATATAAAATTTAAAATTGTCAATAACTTTTCCACATTCCTCACTAGTCTGTATGGTTTGTCCAGTTTTTAAATTTAAGTCCTCAAGAAGCTTTCTGTTTAAACTACTAAAATCTGATGGTGTTAACACTTTTTCTAATCCATCAACTTTATAAGAAACCAGACCAGCATTTTGCGCTTTTACATCCTCTGTTCCAGAATTTAGCTGATGCTCATATTCTGCTCTCTCATTAATTAATTTTTTTACATAAGAACCTGATGGGCTTTGCTCTCCTGTAATATTAGCTTTTTTTTCAACTGCTTCTTCTATTTCTTTTTTACTTTCTATAATTTTGGTTAAATCATTTTGCTCATACATTTCATCAAGTTTGTTCTCAATTTTATTATCTAACACTTTAACATCACTAGGAAATAAGACTGTTTCATTTTGCATTGCTTCATTTATCTTTATATCTAATTCCTCTATTTTTCTTATTAGATTTTCCTCATTCTTACTATAATAACGAAAAATTGATTCTCCTGCTTGTACGCGTTCTCCCTCTGTAATAATCTTTACCATTCCGTTTTTATAATTATTCCCCTGTAACACAATTTCATCACGAATAATATACCCGAACGGATTCGTCTTTAAGATATAATGAACCATTTTCCACCATAAAAATATTTGTCGGTTCTTTAATTAAGCCATATATCACAGTAATTACATAAATAGCAACAATCAAAAAGCTGCATATCAAAATTATTTTATAAACTTTTTTCTTTTTAGTTGTTGATTTTACCATTTTTATTGCATTCACCTATCTTTTTCACCTCTTATGGTCTATTTTAATCGCTCCAAAATTATGTCAATATTATTTTGTATTTCATCTAAAGCATTTAGCCAAATAATTTCCTTATTCTTTCTAAACCATGTCAACTGCCTTTTTGCATAATGCCTAGTTTCAATTTTTATTTTGTCTATCATTTGTTCTTTTGTAATTTTTCCATCTATATATTTTGTTACTTCTTTATATCCAATTCCTTGCATAGCTGTGGGAAATTCCCTATATTTTTGTAATAGTTCCTTTACCTCCTCTATTAACCCTTGTTTAATCATTTCATCAACTCTGTGTTCAATTCTATTATATAAAATGTCTCTTGGCATATTTAATGCAAATACATAATAACAATATGGAACTTCATTTTTTCTAGATTCTATTTCTAATTGTGTTTTTGTCTTACCTGTATCATGATAAATTTCAATAATACGCAAAATTCTTTTTCTATCATTTCTACTAATTTTTTTCATTGCTTCTGCATCAATCTGACAAGCCATATTATATAAGGTATCTAATCCTTCTTTTTCTACCATTTTCTCTAGCTCTTGACGATAATTTTGATTCGTCTGAATCTTTGGATAATCAATTTCATAAATAAGTGAGTTAATATATAAACCTGTTCCTCCCACTAAAATTGGCACTTTATCTTTTTTTATCACTTTTTCTATTGCATTTTTTGCATCTATTTTAAAATCCGAAACCGCATAGCGTTTATCTGGTGGTACAAAATCAATTAAATAATGCTGTATTTCCTCTTGCTCTTCTTTTGTGGGTTTCGCTGTACCAATTGTCATATATTGATAAATTTGCATTGAATCACAAGATATAATTTCTCCTCCTATTTTTTTTGCAAGGGCAATGGCAAGCGAAGTCTTCCCAGACGCTGTTGGTCCAGCAATAACAATCACTTTTTGCTTCATATTTCCTCCACTAAGAAATCTCTATTTTCTACTAAATTTTTTCTCTATATCTGTTTTTGTCATCTTTATAGCAGTTGGTCTTCCATGAGGACATGTAAATGGATTTGGAAGTGGTAATAGGTTTGCCATAAGGTTATCTACTTCATTTTTGGTAAGGTTCATATTAGCTTTTACTGCTGCTTTACATGCAATCGTTGCTATAAATTTGTCTTCTTTTTCTTGCCTTGCGGTAATTGCTACTGTATCTATTTCATCCAATATATCTAGAAATAGCTGCTTTGTATTTAACTCCATACAAATGTTAGGTACTCCTGTTAATTTTATGGTGTTATCTCCAAACTCTTCTAATACAAATCCCGCTCTTTTAAACATTTCTATATTTTCTTTTACAATATCCATTTCCTTATGTGTTAATGTAATAACATCAGGTACCAGCATTAATTGTGAGTCTTTACTTTCATTTTTGTAAAAATTTTTCTTTACCTTTTCATACATAATTCTCTCATGAGCAGCATGTTGATCAATAATATATAATTCTGCTCCAATTTCAATAATAATATATGTTGAAAAAGCTATCCCTATAAATTTATAAATTGGCATGTATTTTTCTTCTGGCTCAAATACCGAAAGGTTCTCTCCTTTTTCTAATTTCATATTAGGATAATCTATGTTTTCTATCTCCTGCTTATCTCCCACAGGTTCTGTTCCAAATAATTTAGTATACATTTCCTCAAAGTTTTTTGATTGTTCCTTATGTTGTTCTTTACTATTTTCTGCTAGCACATGGGTTGCTTGTTTTACTTTTTCAATCGTTGGAGTTTCTATTATTCCATCTGTTGATTTATAAAGTTCTTTTGCCTTTTCTGATTTTTCTTCAATATTCTTACTTTTGAATAATTCCTCTATTACATTATCTTTTTGTTCTTCAATCTTTTCCATATTTTTGAATTTCTTAAATAATCCTCCAATAGAATTATTTATAGGTTGTGCTGAA
The DNA here is from genome assembly GCA_944392885.1 of uncultured Clostridia bacterium. Lineage (GTDB taxonomy): Bacteria > Bacillota > Clostridia > TANB77 > CAG-508 > UMGS1754. The sequence goes on along the minus strand of CALXYG010000071.1, from coordinate 16,335 downwards.
ACTGGCATTGTTTCCATTCGGTTTGTTTTAGACGGAACATTAAATTCTTTTACTTCTTTTTCTGTGTTGTTTATCATTTCATCAGATAGCAAGGTATTTCTTATAGCATGGTAAACTGCTTTAAAAACTTTCCCCTCTTCTTCAAAACGCACCTCTAACTTGGCAGGATGTACATTTACATCTACTTTGCTTGGTGACATTTTAATATCCAAAGCACAAAAAGCAAATTTTCCAATTGGTAATAGTCCTTTGTAAGCTTGTTCTGTTGCTGAAGCAAGTGTCTTATCTTTAACATATCTGTTATTTATAAAATACATCTGGTTTACTTTGTTAGAACGTGCTATTTCTGGTCTTCCAACAACTCCTTGTATTGTAATATCTTCATAAGTATAGTTTACCTCATTAACTCCAGAGGCAATCTCTTTGCCAAAAATTGTGTATATGCTATTCTTTAGGTCTCCATCTCCAGTTGTTTGTATAATCGTCTTTCCTAAATTAATAAGCTTAAAAGCAATTTTTGTGTTTACCAATGCAAGTCTAGTTACAAAATCTTCAATATATCCGAGCTTCGGTATAATCTTTTTTTAGAAATTTATATCGTACTGGAGTATTAAAAAATAAATTTTGAACTACAATTGTTGTACCTATTGGGCATCCATATTCTCCTTTTTCTAATACTTTTCCACCTTCTAATATAATGCGATAACCTTCTTGTGAATCTGGTTTTCTAGATATCATTTCTACTCTTGAAATAGATGCAATACTAGCTAGCGCCTCACCTCTAAAACCCATTGTAAAAATAGTATTTAAATCTTCTGCACTGCGAATTTTACTAGTTGCATGTCTTTCAAATGCAATTTCCATGTCATCTTGTGCTATTCCATTTCCATTATCTGTAACTCTAATATATGAAATTCCACCATTTTTTATTTCTATATCTATTTTTGAAGCTCCTGCATCTATTGAATTTTCTACAAGTTCTTTCACAACAGATGCCGGCCTTTCAATAACCTCTCCAGCTGCAATTTTATTAATAGTTATATCATCTAATAACACAACTTGTCCCATTTTCTTACTCCTTTTATTTGCTCTATTTTTCTATGTAATTATACCATTAAAATTCTTTTTTTGTACATAGTTTTAAATAATTTTTATAATGGCTCTTTTAATATTCTTTATATTTTTTAAGTTATTCTAACAAAAATGTAACACTTAATTTTTAAGTTGAATAATATATACCATACTAATGAAAATACAAAAACATATAAAAAAGATAGGAGGTAAATTTACATGGGAAATTGTTGCTGTGAAAACAATAGCGAAATTCTTTGGTTCACCATCCTATTTTTATTGCTTTTCTGTGGATCTAATAACAGAGGTTGTAGATGCTGTTGTAATTAACTCTATATTAAACAAGTAATTTTCTTGTAACACAGAAAAAGTAAACTACTTACATTAGGAGGAGGTGAAAAATATGCCAGAAAATAGAGGTTGTGGTGGTGGATTCGGCTTTGGCGATGATTGCTGCTGGATAATAATCCTTCTTATTTTAGTATGCTGCTGTTGTGGTGGTAACAGAGGCGGTTGCTGCTAATATATGATGTGAATAAGTAAGAAAAAAGCCCTAGTTTTACTAGGACTTTTTTCATTTTTAATTAGTACATTCCATCCATTCCGCCCATTCCAGCAGAATTATGATCACCACAATTACATTCCTTTGGTTCTTTCTTTTCTGTTACAATACTTTCTGTGGTAAGAACCATAGAAGCAATACTTGCTGCATTTTGTAAAGCACTTCTTGTTACTTTTGTTGGATCAACGATTCCTACTTTTTTCATATCAACATACTCTTCCTTTTGAGCATCAAACCCAAATCCAATTGCTGAATTTTTTACTTTTTCTAGTATTACAGCGCCTTCTAAACCTGCATTTGTAGCAATTTGTCTTACTGGTTCTTCTAATGCTTTTAGAATTGTTTTAACACCAATTTTCTCTTCTTCACTTACCTCGTTTAATAATTTTTCTACTTTGGGAATTACATTAATATATGCCGTTCCTCCACCTGAAACAATGCCTTCTTCAACAGCTGCTTTTGTTGCTGACAATGCATCTTCAATTCTTAATTTCTTCTCTTTCATTTCAATTTCAGTAGCAGCACCAACTTCGATAACAGCAACTCCTCCTGCTAATTTTGCTAATCTTTCTTGCAATTTTTCTTTATCAAATTCGCTTAATGTATCTGAGATGGCACTACGGATTTGTTTTACTCTTGCTGAAATTTCTTCTTTGTTTCCCATACCATCTACAATAATTGTTTCTTCTTTACTAATTTTTACTTGTCTTGCTTTACCTAATTGTTCTATCGTTGTATCCTTTAATTCTAATCCTAGGTCAGATGTAATTACCTCTCCACCAGTTAAAATTGCAATATCTTGTAACATTTCTTTTCTTCTGTCTCCATAACCAGGAGCCTTTACTGCTACTACATTTAATACTCCTCTTAATTTATTTAAAATAAGCGTAGATAAAGCTTCGCCCTCAATATCGTCTGCAATAATAACTAATTTTCCAGATTGTTGCATCAAACCTTCTAATAATGGTAATATCTCTTGAATGCTGCTAATTTTTTTATCTGTAAGTAAAATATATGGATTATCTATAACTGCTTCCATTTTTTCTGTATCTGTTACCATATATGGTGAAATATATCCCTTATCAAATTGCATTCCTTCTACAACATTAACTTGTGTATTAGATGTCTTAGATTCTTCAATTGTAATAACTCCATCTTTTGATACTTTTTCCATTGCATCAGCAATAAGATTTCCTATTTCAGTATTGTTTGCAGATATGCTTGCAACTCTTGCAATATCTTCTTTTCCATTGATTGTAGAACTAATTTCTTTTAAACCTTCAACGGCTTTTACAACTGCTTTGTCCATTCCTCTTTTAATAGCCATTGGATCTCCACCTGCTGCAACATTTTTTATTCCTTCTTTTATCATACTTTGAGCAAGCAATGTAGCTGTTGTTGTTCCATCTCCTGCCACATCATTTGTCTTTGTTGAAACTTCCTTTACTAGACGTGCTCCCATATTTTCAAATGGGTCAGAAAGTTCAATTTCCTTTGCTATAGTAACACCATCATTTGTAATTAAAGGTGCACCAAAGCTTTTGTCTAATACTACATTTCTTCCTTTTGGTCCTAAGGTTACCTTTACAGTGTCTGCTAATTTATTAACACCTTCTAATAAAGCTTTTCTAGCTTCTTCTCCATAACGAATATCTTTTGCCATAAAACAATTCCTCCTTATATTTTTTTTAATCTACAATTGCCAAAATATCATTTTGTTTAACAATGATATAATCTTTTGCATCATATTTTACTTCTGTTCCAGCATATTTACTTACAATAACTTTATCTCCTACTTTTACTTGCATTGTAATTTCATGACCATCTATGTTTCCTCCAGGTCCAACTGCAAGTACTTCTGCAATTTGTGGTTTTTCTTGTGCCTTCCCAGCTAGAATAATACCACTCTTGGTGGTTTCTTCACTTTCCATCATTTTAATTAAAACTCTGTCTGCTAATGGTTTTATCATATTTTTTCCTCCTTATATAACAACAAAATTAGCAGTCGTTTTTGCCGACTGCTAATACTTTATATCCATTTAATTAAAAAGTCAATAGTTTTTTTAAATTTTTCATGATTTATTTATTAACTAAAATATAAAAGGTACAAATAGGAAAAATGATGGTGATATCATAAAAAATATAAGCTTTGAGACTATAAAATACGTTTCTATATGTTCTACTAATGGATTATACTCTATTATTGTATCTGTTACTTCATTAGTTGTAGAAATTACAAAAGAATCTACATCATAATATCTGTAACGCAATTCAAATTCCTTGCTTTGGTTAACTTGCAGGTTCCCTATCTGTAAGTATTCTGTTCCTAATACATTGCCTATATTACTTAATAGTTCTATTTTTATAAATAAATTCTGCATTAAAGTATTCGATTCATTTTTTACAGTTCCCTTAACTCTTCCATTAGCATTTGTTGTAACAGCTTCTGTTATCTCTATTTTAGGAGAAGATGTTGCAATTTCATACTGTTCAATATTCCTATATGCAGATTCTAAACATAAATTAGCAATAAAATCTGTTAATAAAATCACGATGATTACTAATATTGCATAAATAAAAAAAGTTTTTACTCTATTCATAAACTTCCTCCGCTTTTTACAATAAAGTTTAGTTTACTAAATTCAGTACAATAATCACAAATAATTTTTACTTTTTTTCACTTCTCTAATTATACTACATGTTACATAATTTGTAAACCATAAGTTCGTAATCGCCTATATTCAATAAATTGCAATAATAATCCGTAAATTTATTATTGCAATTTATATAAACACTTATATTCATTGTCTGATTTTCCACATCTTTTTGTCAACACTTTTATTACATCACCTAATTTTCACATATATCTATTGCTTTATTTAAATATAATGAATATATGTAACTCTTTTCTACTTTTTCTCCAGTAGCGTATTCTATTGCTTTTTCGTAAATTTCTATTTGCTTTTTATATTTTTGAATAAGGATTTTTTCATCCATGTTTTCTACAAAATCTGTTTTATAATCTACTAATATTAACTTTCCATCACTATTTCTGTAATACAAGTCTATGATTCCTTGTACAACGACTTTTTCTTTTTCTTCTCCCCCATATATTTCACCTGCCGTTAAATAGATGTAAAATGGCTTTTCTTGATAAATAATTTTGGCTTTCTTAATATCCTTTGCCAAATCTGATGTTAAGAATTTCTGTACTTTGCTAATAGATATTGTCTGCAACTCTTGCCTTGATAAAAAATGTTTTACTTCAAGCTCATCTATTAACTCTTTTAAATCATTTTCTGTGTAATTTTTCCTTAAATCAAGCTTTTGTAAAAACATATGCATAATTGTACCTTTTTTAGCTCCTGTTAATTTATCATCATAGGTTAAAAAAAGTGGTACTTTAAGTTCACATTCTTTTATTGACAATGTTTCTTGTTTCTCTAAGTTCTTAATTGCAGTTACACTTGACTTGCTTGGAATAGTCGTAAGATTTTGATTTTGATACTGCCAATTCAATTTTTCTTGTATTTTCTTTTTTAACTCTTTAGATGGCTTAAATTCACATTTATCATTTCTCTTTAATTCTTCATTTTTTTCTTGTAATACATCTTTTGTTTGGTGACAAAATAACTCTAGTACTTCCTGTTTTTCTTGTTTTGATTTTAAATACACCAATTCTAGCCAGTCTATATAAGTTTTATATCGTCCAACTATTTGATGTGCTAATTTATTTTCTCCTATTGGTATTAACTCTAATAATTCTTGCTTTATTTGTATTTGTTTTTCTACTTCCTTTTGAGTTCCCACCATAATAAGTTTCTCTTTTGCACGAGTTAATGCAACATAAAGAATCCTCATTTCCTCAGAAATAGCTTCATCGCTTAGTGTATCTCTAATTGCCTCTTTTGCAAGTGTACTATATTCTATTTGTCTTTCGTAATTTATATATTGTGGGCCAAAACCAATGTCTTGATGCATTAACACTGTTTCATTTAAATCGCGGAAATTAAATCTTTTTCCGTATTCCACAAATAAATACAATTGGAAACTCCAAACCTTTACTCTTGTGAATACTCATAATGCGTACTACATTTTCATTCTCTCCAATAATTTTAGCTGCTCCCAAATCTTGGTTATTTTTCTTTAGTCTTTCAATATAATGAATAAAATTGTATAGCCCTTTAAAACTTGCAGATTCATATTCTTTTGCCCTTTGAAATAACATTTTTAAATTAGCTATTTGTAAAGCACCATTTGGAGTCATACGAATATATGAAGTATAACCTGTTGTCTCATATAAAAACCAAATAAATTCATGTAAATCCATATATTCTTGTTTTTTTTGAAAAACATCCAGTTGTTTTAAAAAATATTGTATTTTACTTTTTAAAGCTCCTTCTACATTGTTTCTCGCATTAAGTAATGCATTATAAAAACTTCCTTTCCTATCTTGTAAACGTATTTGAATTAAATCATTATCATCAAAATTATACATAGGGCTACGAAGTACTGCCACAAGTGCAATATCTTGGTTTGGATTGTCGACTACTTTTAATAAAGATAAAATTGTAGCAATTTCTGTTGAATCTAAGTATTCACTGCTTGTATCACTAAATACAGGTATATTTAGTTTTGTTAATTCTTTTTCGTAGATTTCTGCTATTGTATTTGCACTTCTAAGCAAAATAACAATATCTTTATATGTTACACTTTTATAACCTTCCTTTTCTTTTACCTGATATTTTGATTCTAATAAATGTTTAATTCTATTAGCTACAAATTTTGCTTCTAATTCTATATTTTCAAAAATTTCGTCTGTTTCTTCCATATTTGTATCAATTATATGTAACTCTGGTTTTCCTGCATAAGGTAAAGTAGCGTCTTCTGGTTTTTCAAACATTGCTCCTAAATTCAAATATTCTTCTTCATTATAATCAATTTCACCTAGCTTTTTGCTCATAATTGCTTGGAATACTTCATTAGTAATATCTAATATTTCTTTACGACTTCTGAAATTTTTAAATAATGGTATTTTGATTCCAAAACTATCTTGTTCTTTTTCCTTCAATAACGCATAGCTTTGATATTTTTCCAAAAAAAGCTTTGGTCTTGCCTGTCTAAACTTATAAATACTCTGTTTTACATCTCCTACCATAAAAAGATTATTCCCTCGTGAAATAGTGCTTAAAATACTATCTTGAATTAAGTTGCTATCTTGATACTCATCAATTGCAATTTCAATAAACTTATCTTTATACTCTTTTGCTATTTCTGTTTCAATATATGTTCCATCTTCTCCTTTTTTTAATAATATTTGAAGAGCGAAATGTTCAATATCATGGAAATCAATTATAATCTTGCTTTCTTTTTGTTTTTGATACTTTTTATCAAACTCTATTACCAAATTAGCCAATGCCTCTAAAGTAGGTTTCATATAAATAATATCTGTCATAGCTTCTGATGAAGAATATAAGCGAAAATTCTCTATGCTTTTAATAAAATTTTCTTTTATTTTTGCTCTTTTATTTTTGACTTCATCTTTTAGATTGGAAACAATTTTTCTATCTATTGGCCAGTCTGAAAAAAAAATATCATTTGCCCTATTATGAGCATCTTCCCAAGTTGTAATTTTTCTAAATTCTCCTATTTTTTTTATATCTTCTGCTATAATTTGTGCAAATTTACTAAGTCCTTCTTTGTTTAATTTCTTTTCTAATAAGCTCAATTCCAACAAATAGCCATTTACTTCTTCTTTAATATTTGAGAGTAAAATTTCTCCCCAGATAGTTGTTCCAAAATCTTGTTTTAGATTAACCTCAAACATAGAAACAGATTTTTTTAGCCAATCTTCTGGGAAAGGCGTACTTTGTATAAATCTATGAATGCGAAATACTAGCTCCTTTAGTGCATCATCGTCTCGATAGGTTGTGTAACTTTCTATTAATTTTAAGAAATTAGTATCATTTATTTCATATTTTTCCTCAAATAAATCCTCTATTGTTTCCTGTTTTAGGAGTTCTATTTCACTAGTATCCCCCATACGAAAATTAGGTGAAATAGGAATTTCATAAAAATGGTTTCTAATCAATTCTAAACAAAATGCGTGAATTGTTGAAATACTTGCCTTGTTCATCAATATAATCTGCTTTTGCAAATGAGTGTTGTTAGGATTTTCTTCAAGTTTTTTGTAAATTGCTTCTATAATCTTCTCTTTCATTTGGCTAGCAGCTGCATTTGTAAAGGTTACTACTAGTAAACGATCAATATCTATATTATCATCAATAAGCTTTCGTATCATACGCTCAACTAAAACAGCAGTTTTACCACTTCCGAGCAGCAGCTGCTACTAATAAATTATTTTCTTTTTCTTCTATTGCTTGTTTTTGCTCTTCTGTCCAGTCCATATTACCTCCTTGAACGACATTTCAGCTTTTTTATGCGGTCATTTAAAACTTAATCCTTTTTAGTATATATATTTTTTTTCATTTTGTAAATGGCAAGAATACAATATCTAAAATTACAAATACTAAAAAAAGGAGGTTGTTATATTATGGATGTAAATAGCCGTGTTTTAAACGAAGTACACAAAGGATTAGTTATGGGTATGGAGTCAATTTCAGTTGTTTCTTCTAAAGTAGAAGACCAAGCTTTTAAACAGGTTCTTGACGAACAGTACAAACAATATGGTAACATATTAGATCGAGTTAACAAAGAATTAGAATGTTCGAGAACACAAGGTCAAGATACTTCTGCTCCTGAAAAAGCAATGGGATGGGCTAGTATTCAGTTAAATACTATAATGGATAAGAGTAATTCACATATTGCCGACATGTTAATTACTGGCACTACAATGGGAATTATTAAAGGCAGAAAGCTTTTAAACCAAAATTCGGAATTAAAACATGAAGTAAAACAAGCTTTAGATGATTTTGTTAAAGAACAGGAACATCAAGTAGAAAAATTAAAGGAATGGCTATAAAGTCATTCCTTTAATTTTTAATACAATATTTTTTCTATTTTAAATAAACACCTGGATCTACTTGTATATTATCTTTCAAAATTTCGAAATGCAAATGTGGTTCATCGGCGCTTTCAAAAATTGCTGTTGTTCCAACTGTGCCAATAGTTTGTCCTTTTGAAACTTTTTCTCCTTCTGACACAAATTCCGCAGTTAATAAATTAGAATATACTGTTTTAAATCCATCTTCATGTTCTACTACTACTGTTAATCCATATCTAGGATCATTTTTTATTGATTTTACTGTTCCTTTTTCCGCAGATTTTACAACTGTAGTTTTATCTGCTTTAATATCAATTCCCATATGAGTAATCCACTCTTTTAATGTTTCTGAATATATCAGATTATCTTTTGCAAACTTTCTTATAATCTCACCTTCAACTGGCATACTGAATGAAAGTTCTTTTTTTGTTTCAGTTTTTTCTTCTTCCTTTTGTGTTACTTCATTTGAGGTTGTAGTATTAGTTACATTTGTATTTGTTTGAATTTGTACTGTATTTTCGTCAATTTGTTTTTCTGCAATTTGTGCTTCTGTAACTTCATTTTTTTCAACTTGATTTGTCAATGTGTTTTGTATCTCATTTACTGTTTTTCCTATGCTCATACTTGCTGATGTTGTATTTTCTTCTGTTTGAAGACTTGGTACTAATTCTCCAATTTTTTGTGAATTTAATTGACTAACCCTTGATTCTTGTTTTACCTTATTACTATAAACTGCATAAATAATCCCAAAGACAACAACAGTAATTAATAAAATACCACCAGCCCAGAACATTAAAGGTCTAAACCCATTATCTTCTATTTTTATTCTTCTCTCTCTTCTCATTGTTTCCCTCCTAAATTTTATTTTATTAAAATTATTTCCATTATTTTGAAGTTTATACAATTTTTTAGAAAGAAACAATTTCCACATCGGTATAAAAATGATGAATAATTTCATCACAGTTTTTTCCTTGTTTTGCTAAACTATCGGCACCTGTTTGACTCATGCCAACTCCATGTCCATACCCAATTACCGTAAACTTAATCTTATCTTCATATTTGCTTACTACAAAATTAGCAGACCTTAAGCCAAATAAAGTTCTTGCCTCAACTCCAGATAAATTAACATTTCCAAAGGTTATTGTTTTTACTCTTCCACCATCTGTATATTCTTTAATAAAAATAGAATCTTCTAAGTCAAAGTTTATTTCTATATCAGGATATTTCTGTTTTAATATAGTTAAAACTTCCTCCCTACTTAGTTGAACTTCTGATTGATATTGCGAATAAGCATCTTCTCCTGAAGTTTCCACTACCTGTAGATAAGGATAACCACTTCCTCCCCATACATTAAGTGGAATTTCGGTTGTTCCTCCACTATTAGAATGAAAAAAAGCATTAATTGGTTCACCTAAATAAGTGATAATTCTTCCCTTGGTGCTATCGACCGCGTTTACAATTTTATTCCAATTTTCTTCTCTTTTTGCTTCTTCCCACCTATTCATTCTATCTTCTTTGGTAATCCACGCTTGACAACAAGCAGAATTATCACAAATAGCCGCTCCATAATGCTTGCCTTGATTTGTTTTTATTTTATAAATAGTATATGTCCTTGCAACAATAGCTTGAGCTTTTAATGCTTCATTTTCAAAATTGGCAGGCATTTCAGCAGATACTACTCCATACAGATATTCTTCTAAATTAATCTCTTCTATAGTATTTGTTTTAGTATGAAACAATTTAATTGTGTTCAATTCTCCGTATTTATATTTTTCTTGAGTACTCACATTCTCTTGAACTTGTTGATTTTCTGTTTCTTGACTATCAACTTCTATAAATGGATTAGTTAATGCAAATGGTAAAAAAAAGCATAAAAAAATAAGCCCTATAAAAATAAGTACAACCTTTTTCAATAATTCCTCCTAAATCTTAACATACTAATTTTGTTTTCATCTTTTTTAATATTTTCTTTTCTAATCTAGACACTTGTACTTGTGATATTCCTATAATCTTTGCTACCTGACATTGTGTTTTTCCCTTAAAGTATCGTAATAACACAATTTCCTTTTCTTGAATTTCTAAGTTTTCTATTAGCTGTTTTAAAGTAAGTTTATTCACAATTTGAGTTGCTTCATCTAAACCCTCACTTATTTTTTCTATTTTATAAACATTTTCATCTTCATATGCATATTCATAAAGTGACTCTAATGGTTTTGTATATTCTAATGCTACAGCAATTTCTTCTCTTGGTATCTTTAACAATTCGGCCAACTTTTGAATTGTTATTTCTTCTCCTGTCTTTTCTAAATATTCTTTTTGTACTTCTTTCATCTTTACTGCCAATTCTTTAATATTTCTACTAACCTTAATAGGTCCATCATCTCGCAAAAATCTTTTTATTTCGCCAATCATATATGGTACTGCATATGTAGATAATTTTACCTCAAAAGTAGCATCAAATCTTTGTATTGCTTTTAAAAAACCAATAACTCCAATTTGATACAGTTCTTCTAATTCATAACCTCTTCCACAAAATCTTTTTACAATACTCCATATCAGTCCAGAGTTTTTTTGTAATAATTTTTCCATAGCGCCTTCTTCTTTTCTCTGTGCTTGAAGTATCTCTTCTGTTGTATTCTCATACATGCATATAGCAACTCCTCTTCTTTATTTATTTCGAATACTAACTTAATCAAATGCCTTTTTTATATTTTTCTTCATCGTTATTTTAGTACCAAGTCCTACAATAGATTCTATTTTTAATTCATCCATAAAGCTCTCCATAATTGTAAAGCCCATTCCAGAACGTTCTAAATCTGGCTTAGATGTATAAAGTGGTTGTTTAGCAATTTCTATATCTTCAATTCCTTTACCAGTATCAGATATTTCAATTTGAATACATCCTTCTATAATTTGACAAACAATCTTAACTAATCCAACTTTTCCTTCATATGCATGAATAATAGAATTAGTTACTGCCTCTGAAACTGCGGTCTTTATATCTGCCAATTCTTCTATTGTTGGATCTAACTGTGATGCAAAAGCTGCAACCGTTATACGTGCAAAAGCCTCATTACTAGATTTACTTAAAAACTCTAATTTCATCTCATTTTCACAAACATTATTCATTGTTTCACTTTCCTTTCTTATTTTCTATTATTGATATATTTTATCTTCTTTTAATGGAATAACCTTCAAAACTCCCGACATTTCTAAAATTCTTTTAATGTTAGGTTTTGCATTTGATATTTCTAGTATTCCTCCGTAACATAGTTACCATTTTATATCTTCCAATCAACAATCCTATTCCTGCACTGTCCATAAAGTTAACATAAGCAAAATCAAATATAGTTTTTTTAGGCATATATCTTTGAATTTCATAGTCTACTTTCCTCCTTATTTTTTCAGCAGTATGATGATCAATTTCCCCTGTTAAAGTTAATGTTAATAACTTGTCCTCTTTTTCATATTTCCAGTCCATTTTCGCCCTCCTTTTTATATTGTGATTATACTATTAATTACAATATTTTCCAATAGCAAAACTTAAGAAGTTTTGCCGGATTATGAGAATTTGTCGACAAATTTTTCAATATTAAACTTTTCTGCAAAAAAAAGACAGATCTTTATTTAACTCTAAAGACCTGTCTTTTTTTATCAAAATACTAAATAACTCTATATATTCATTCCCGCCATTCTTTCTTCAATAGCTTTTAGCATTTCATTATATTTTATTTGTTTTTCTTTTTCCTCCTGTATTTTAGTTTTAGGAGCTTTTGCCAAAAAGCCTTGATTTGAAAGCATTACATCTGTTTTTTCTTTTTCTTGTAAAATTTTTGTTTTTTCTTTTTCTAATCTTTGCTTTTCTTCATTTAAGTCTACCAACTCTTCAAATGGCATATATAACTCCATTTGCGCTGTTACTACAGATACAGCATTTTGTGGTATATTTTCTTTGTTTTCTTGAATTTGTATTTGGTCACTAAATCCAAGCTTTTTAAGATAACCTTCAGATGAGCGAAGAACATCTTCAAAAGCAGTTGTAACAAAAATCAAAGTAGCTTTTTTTGTTGGATGTACATTCATATTACTTCTTACATTTCGTATTCCCACAATTATTTCCTTTATTTGTTCAATTTGTTGTTCTTCTGCCTTATAATTCCATTCTTCCTGCTCTTCTGGATACTGGCTTATCATAATAGATTTGTCTTCATCACACAACTTAGTATAAATTTCTTCTGTAACAAATGGCATAAATGGATGTAGTAATTTCAAACAATCTTCTAATACTCGTTTTATCACATAGCCTGCTACTTCTCTTGTATTATTTTCTTTGTTATACAACCTCGGTTTAACCATTTCAATGTACCAGTCACAAAATTCGTCCCAAATAAAGTCATAAATTTTTTGTAATGCTATGCCAAAATCAAAATTTTCTAAATTAATTCGAACTTCTTTTACAAGATTATTTAATTTACTTAAAATCCATTTATCTTCATAAGTGAAATTATTAGAATTATTATCTAGCTTGTTAATTTGTTCTAAGTTCATTAGTACAAATTTAGATGCATTCCAAATCTTATTTGCAAAATTTCTAGCTGCCTCTAGTTTTTCTTCTGAATAGCGAATATCATTTCCTGGTGAAGTTCCTAAAATTAGCGAAAATCTCAGAGCATCTGTACCATATTTATCAATTACTTCTATTGGATCTATTCCATTTCCTAAACTCTTTGACATTTTTCTTCCCTGTGAATCTCGAACAATTCCATGAATTAATACATTTTCAAATGGTATTTTCCCTGTATGTTCTATTCCAGAAAAAATCATTCTAGCTACCCAAAAGAAAATAATATCATAACCTGTAATTAAAGTAGATGTTGGATAAAAATAACTTAAATCCTCATTTTGTTTCGGCCATCCTAATATCGAAAATGGCCAAAGTGCTGAACTAAACCAAGTATCCAATGTGTCTTCGTCTTGTCGTAACTTTGTACTACCACATTTAGTACAAGCATCTGGTACCTTTTTTGAAACAACAATCTCTCCACAATTATCACAATAATAAGCCGGAATTTGGTGTCCCCACCATAACTGTCTTGAAATACACCAATCTTTAATATTTTCCATCCAATTAAAATAAATTTTTTCAAATCGTTCAGGAATAAATTTGATTTGTTTATTTCTAACCACATCAATAGCAGGTTTTGCTAGTTCTTCCATTTTTACAAACCATTGCTCTGAAATTCTAGGCTCAACTTTATTGTGACAGCGATAACATGTTCCAACACTATGCTGATATTTCTCTACTTTTACTAACACTCCTAATCTATCTAGTTCTTCTACAACTCTTTTTCTTGCTTCATCAGCATTCATTCCTTTGTATTGTGGTACTAATTCATTAATTTTGAAATTTTCATCAAATACTTCTACAATTGGTAATTTATGACGTAATCCAGCATCATAGTCATTTGGATCATGAGCTGGAGTTATTTTAACAGCTCCTGTTCCAAATTCCATGTCAACAAATTCATCTGCAATAACAGGAATCTCTTTATTCATTATTGGAAGTATTACCGTTTTTCCAATAATGTTTTCATATCGTTTATCTTCTGGATGAACTGCGACTGCAACATCACCAAACATTGTCTCTGGTCTAGTTGTGGCAACAACAACTGAATACCTACCATCTGAAGATGTATAGCGAATATGCCATAAATTTGTATTTTCATCTTGGTATTCCACTTCTGCATCTGAAATTGAAGTATTGCAAGTTGGGCACCATGTAATCATTTTTTTCCCTCGATAAATATATCCCTTTTTATATAAATTTTCAAAAACTGTATTAACTGCTTCAGATAATCCTTCATCCAAAGTAAAACGCTCTTTTGACCAGTCACATGAACAACCTAATTTTCGTATTTGTTTCGTAATAGTCCCACCATATTCTTTTTTCCAATCCCATGCTCTTTTTAGGAATTCTTCACGCCCAATAGTTTCCTTAGTAACTCCTTCTTCTTTCATTTTTTCTACAATTTTTGCTTCTGTTGCAATAGATGCATGATCTGTTCCTGGAATCCATAGTGCATTATAACCACACATTCTTTTATATCTGATTAAAACATCTTGATAAGTTTCATCTAATGCATGTCCCATGTGTAATTTTCCTGTAATATTAGGTGGTGGAATTACAATTGTATATGGTTTTTTTGTCTTATCTTCAGATGGTTTAAAATAACCGTTTTCCTCCCAATTTTGATAAATTTTATTCTCAAATTTTTGTGGTTCAAATCGGTCTGCTAGCTGTTCTTTCATCCTTTTTTTCTCCTTTATTATTATTTTTCCTTATTTTCTTAATATAAAACTAAAAGTTAAAATATATTAAAAAAGCTCCTACTATACTAATTACGAAACCAACTATCTTAAGCCCCATACTTGCTTCGTTTTGATCTCCAAAACCAAATACTCTCCTTGTTATTGGCCTTGCATCATATATTAAAATTACTCCTGCACAAACTAGTATAGCACCTATAACTACCAATATTTTATCCATTTCTTCCTCCAAAATAAACAAATAAGTGATTATTTAAATTTGAATTCTATCTTTGAATTTTTTTTCTACTATCTGTTTAAGCTTCTTGTTCTCCGTTTTTTCGAGTGTTGCATCATCTTTTATAATATTATTTGCCACCTCTTGTACTTCTCTTAAAATTGAAATATCTGTAAATAAATTTGCTATTTTAAATTCAGGAATTCCATGTTGTTTTGTCCCAAAAAATTCTCCCGTACCTCTTAGCTCTAAATCTTTTTCTGATATAATAAACCCATCACTGGTATCTTGCATAACCTTCATTCTTTTAAGAGTAACTTCCGAATTTCCTTGATATTTTAATATACAATATGATTGTGCTTCTCCTCTACCTACTCTACCTCTTAGCTGATGTAATTGTGCAAGTCCAAATCTTTCTGCATTTTCTACTACCATTATTGTGGCATTTGGTACATTTACCCCAACTTCTATAACTGTAGTAGAAACTAATATTTGCACCTCTCCATTTTTGAAATTTTCCATTATTTTATCTTTTTCTTTTTGCTTCATTTTTCCATGTATATACTCTACTTTATACTCGCTAAACACTTCTGTCTTATAGTGTTTAGCTAACTCTAATACTGATTTTACATTGTTTTCATCACTTTCTTCTACGAGTGGGCAAACAATATATGCTTGCCTTCCTTCTTCAATTTGTTTTTTTATAAACTGATTTACCCTATTTTCTAATTCCTTAGTAACTGCATATGTTTCAATTTTCTTTCGGTTTGGTGGTAATTCATCAAGAATGGAAATAGCCAAATCTCCATATAAAATTAATGCTAAAGTTCTTGGTATGGGAGTTGCAGTCATAACTAGTACATCTGGATTATTTCCCTTTGCAACAATAACACTTCTCTGCCTTACTCCAAAACGATGCTGTTCATCTGTTACAACAAATCCCAGCTTTAAAAAAACCACATTTTCCTCTAATAGACTATGAGTACCTATAATAATATCAATTTCTCCATTAGCCAATCTTTTTAAAATATCTGCCTTTTTCTTTTTAGGAGTTCCACTAATTAATAATTCTACATTTATACCATACTTTGTAAGTATTTCTCTAAAACTTTCTAAATGTTGTTGTGCTAGAATTGCTGTTGGAACCAAAATAGC
>CALXYG010000070.1 GCA_944392885.1 uncultured Clostridia bacterium | reverse complement strand
CAGCAAGGCTTCCTTGACCATATACATCTGCTGCTATTACATATGGTTCTACTTTATATTTATTAGCGGAGTCTTTTGTTTTAGAGTGTTCTATTGGATTTATCATCCTAAAAAATTCTGTAGCTTTGTCGCCAAAACCTAGCATGCTTTCTGCTATTATGACCCATATCGCTCCATGTGTATATTGTCCACCATTTTCTCTAATTCCTGGAAGATACGACTTTATATAACCCGGATCTATAGATCCTTTATTAAACGGAGGATCCAAAAGTTTTATAATTCCGTTTTCTCTATCTACTAAATGATTTTCTAAACTTTCTAATGCTATATATTTTTTTTTTTTTTTTTCTGCTTTTGAAATTGTTGCCCAACTTTTTGATATACAAATTTTAAGAGTATCAATATTTTTCAAAAACTGGCATTAACAACAACACACATGAGTATATTGTCCTCCATTTTCTCTTACTCCTGGCAGATAGCTTTTTATATACCCAGGCTCTAGTTCTCCGTTTTCAAATGGAGGTGTGAGCAATTTCATTAGACCATTTTCTCTATCTATTAAGTAATTTTCTAATGCCTCCATAGCAATATATTTTTTGTCATTTTCTGCTGCACCAGATAATACTGCCCAGCTTTGTGATATACTATCTATCTTACATTCTTCATTTTCAACACTTCCTAATATTTGTCCATTGTCAGTATATGCTCTTCGAAACCACCTTCCATCCCACCCTTTTGTATTTAGTGTTTTTTCTAGATGCTCTTTTATTTGTTTATAGTATGATATTTTTTCAAACTCGCCTTTTTGTTCACAAAGTGGAATGAAATCATTTAATGTCTTGTAAAGGAAAAATCCGAGCCATACGCTTTCTCCTTTCCCTTTATTTCCTACAGTGTTAAAACCATCGTTCCAATCCCCAGAACCGAATTTTAGGCAATCCATTATTACCTAAGCCGATTCCTTTTGTTAGCGCTTTTATACAGTGTTCATACACTGTTTCAAACACACCACTTCCTACATATAAATCATATCGTTCATCTACTCCTTCTGGTAATACTTCTCCTTGTAAATATTCTACTTGCTCTTCTAGTATGCTTAAATCACCAGTTACTATACAATATTGAGCTACTACATATGGTAGCCATAATAAATCATCTGAAAAACGAGTTCTAATTCCTCTATGTGTTTCTTCATGCCACCAGTGTTCTACATCTCCTTCTAAAAATTGATGCTTGCATGCTCTTAAAATTTGTTGTCTCATGAAATTTGAATCTATTAATTTTAGTCCAAGTGTGTCTTGTAGTTGATCTCGAAATCCGAAAGCACCACCAGACTGATAATAACCAGATTTTGCCCATAATCTACATGCTATTGTTTGATACACAAGCCACCCGTTTAACATTATATTTATTGATTCTACAGGTGTTTTTACTTGTATTCTGTTTGTTTTTTCATACCAATTTTTCTTTACTTTTACTAATTCTTGTTTACAGTATTCAACATTTTTATACGCTTCTATGACCGCCTCTACTTCTATTTCTGATTGTTCTTCACCTAGATAAATGCAAAATTCTTTTGTTTCAAATGCATCTAGCTCTATTTCTATCTCAAATGCAAGGCAGCCTAACTTTCCTAAAGAGTTTTCTTCATCTAATGTTACTCTATCTAATCCATCCGGGTGGAAAATACTACCATCTCCAATAAATGTTTTTTTATCTCCTGTATAAGACTGTATTTTCTCACTGCATCCTATATACGTTATTCCTGTATATTCTTCATTTCCTAAATTCCTCATTTCCAAGTAATTTTGTTTTTTCTTTATGTCTAAGAAACCTCTTGTCTTTTGTTCATCCTCTCCTAATACAGGTTTAACATAATATACCACTTTAAGGTTTCGCTTATCTGCTCGTGTATTCTTTAATCTTACTAAGGTTATTTTTACTTTATCTTCATTTGGTACAAATACCTGTGTCTCGCATAAAAAATCATTACACAAGTTTGTATAAGTGGCATAACCAAACCCATAGGTTGTTTTGAAATCGCCTTCGTCTTTTGCTATAAAGCTGCTATTAGACCATACTTTTCCTGTTTGTTTTTCTTTGAAATATAAAATTTCGGACGGTATATCTAAATATGGTATATTATTCCAACTGGTTATACGGTTTAACCTACTATTTTTACTCCATGTAAAGCCTCCTAGTTGTTCTGTTACAATAGTCCCAAAATGTTCGTTTGCTATAACATGCGCCCACGTTGTTGGTAACTTCTGTTCCGAATTTGTTTTTAATATATACTCAGATCCATCATCTGTAAAACCACCATATTCATTATAATACTTTAATTTTTCTGTGTTTAATATTAGTTGACTCTTATTACTAGATGCAACTAACCCGGTTTTTTCAAATCCTATTTTTGATTTTCTTTCTAGATATGCTTCTTCCATTTCCCTAAGCTGTTCTTTTAATCTACCACTACTTGCATCAAATACTAAATTACTACGGAATAATAAAGTATTTCTTTGCTCTTTATCTAATTCATTAGAATTTAATATAAAAATACCATTTTTTTGTCCTATTAAATAAGATAAATGCTTTTCTAAAATAGCACTTTCTATTTTTTCTTTTACATATTGCTCATATACATTTTTTTCTTCGTTTAAAATGACTATATCTATATCACAATGCTTTAACATAAAAAATTCTTTTGCCTTTAAAACATCCTCTACTACATAACTATCATTTGGAGCTTTAATTCTTACTAATAAAATAGGTAAATCACCTGATATTCCTATTCTCCACAACTCACTTTGCGGATATGTTTCTTTTGGTAAATCTTGAACAATTAATTTTTTAAGTGGATTTACATATAATAAATAGCCTAGCATTTTTTGATATAAATCTGTATCTTCTTCCTTCAAACTTAAATAGCGATTTTCAGCTTCAGTCTTTGCCTTAGCGAGTTCAAAATCACGTTCTATCTTTTCTCCATTTTGATATTTTTTTAGCCTTTCTATTACCTTTTCCTTGTTTTCGTCCACTGTTATTAACAGACTCATTTTTGCTTCCTCTTGAGACTTTAATCTAATAGTTTTCCTTATAGCTATAATGCTTTCTGTAACAAGTTTCACAGTTTTTGAAAATGGCTTTGATTTTTCTATTTTTTCTGGAACATTTGTATTACCTTTTCCCATTAATTCTGATTTATCAATTTCAAATTCTAATTCCCCTACACTTTCAGCTTCTGAATATAAGCTAATACCCATGTATATTTCCTGATCTTTTTCACCTCTTTTTTTACGTTTTACTATCATTATTTCAAAATCTGGAAACCACTCAAAACTTAAAAACAAATTATTAAAGACAGGATGTGCATAATCCTGTTCTGGAATAGAAAGAACAGGTTCTATACAACTACTAATTTCTAGTACATCTTCCATGTTTCCAGAATTTTTTATTATCATCCTTCTGATTTCTATTGGTTCTTCTTGTCCAATTGTAATTTGCGTCTTGCTTTCTACGCTACCATCCACTCTAACAATAGTATTACGATCTGGTGTAAAAATCATTTTATATTTGTCCGGTTTATTTAAGAATTGCAATCTAGCTGGTGACCATATTCGTTTTGTCTTAATATTTTTTATATAAAAGAAAATTCCCTGTTCTTGGTCTAAGCCTTCTTTATATTTGTTAATTAATATATTTTTATATTTACTAAATCCTTTCCCTTTTTCGTCCATACAAATAGTATAATCATTACTACTTATTACATTAATTTGTTTAAAATTCTCATCTGGTTTTGTATATATTCTTTGGCTATAGGTTTCATAATTTTCTAAATGCGCTTTTTCTATTTTTTCTTTTTTTTCTTTCGTTAGAATAGCTACTTTTGGCATTCTTTCTTGTAATAGAATATCAACTGCTTCAATTTCTGGATTTTCCATGAAGCGTTTCACCATAATATTATCATTAAAAAAATTGTTCAGTGCCACTAATATTAATCCCTGATGATGTGCCATATAGGTCCTTACAACTTCACATTCTTTTCCCACTTTCAATCTACTTGGTGTATAATCAATTGATTCATACATTCCATAAACATTTAACATTTTCTCTTTATCTAATATTTGCAGATTTTCGATTACTTCTTTTGGAAATTCTGGAAGAGCCATTATGCTTCCATATGCTGCAACTACTTGATCCTCTGCTAACCCTCGTTTTAAACCAAGCCATGGGATTCCAAAAGCTTTATATTGATAGTTGCCCTGAAAGTCTTTCACTGCAAAAGCAGCTTCCGATATGCCCCATGGAATTCCTAATTGCCTGCAATACTCTTTTTGGCATAACAGCATAAATTTACAAGATTCTTCTATTAAGCTACCTGGATAATTTGGTATAATCATATTTGCCATTAAATATTCAAATGCAGTCCCTGACCATGATATAAGTCCTTTATATTTTCTAAATACTGTCAATGTTCTGCTTAAACTATTCCAGTGTTTTGCCGGAACGTCTTTTTTTGCAATTGCAATTAAGCTTGTTTGTCTTGCTTCTGAGGCTAATAAATCATAATAAGAATCTGTTAATTTATTTTCTTCTATATGATACCCTATTGAAAATAGCTTTTTCTTAGTATCATACAATTTTGAAAAGTCTGTGTGATAAATAATGTAGTTTATTTGTTTTAGCAAACTGTTTATTTTCTCGTTATTATGCTCTTTTTGTTTACTTAATAAAAATTGTTTTAGTACATATAAATAGCCGAACGAAATTACCACTATCTACTGTAGATATATACTTTGGATTTAAAGGTTCTAAAGTTAGAGTGTTATACCAATTGTATAAATGTCCATTCCATTTACAGAGATTTTCAATTGTATTCATACTCTTCTCTAATAATTCAATCCCCTTTGAAAAAGTAATAAATTCAAAATCCATTGCAGAAACAATGCTAAGAAGCCCCAAACCGATATTAGTTGGTGAAGTACGTGTAGCAATTGCTTTTTTTCTGTTTTCTTGAAAGTTATCTGGTGGCAAGTAATTATTTTCACTATTAATGTAACAATCAAAAAAATCCCACGTTCTTCTTGCTATTTCTTTTAGATATTGTTTTTCTTCTTCATTTAGTTTAAGAATAGACTTGACTTTTATAATTGGTTTACTAATTTGATATGCTATATATGGGCCGGCACTCCAGATAATAGCTAATAATGCTCCTGCTATTATTTGAAACAGGTTACCATGCAATGCCAATATGAATAAAATAACAGCAGCAACAATATTACTTGTCATTTGATAATAGTAACTCTTGCAAGTTGTTTTTGCTTGTTTTTCCGCTTCTTCTGCGGTAAGCCATTCTAATAAGTTTTTCTTACTGATAAAGACACGGTATAGTGTTTTACTAATTGCAGTTAACGCAGTATATGCTTTATGTGGTAGAAAAGCTAATTCGAGTAAATTTTGGTATAAAATACCTGTTACTCCACTTACTTTCCATAAAAAATTTTTACTAGCACTAATGAAACCATCTTCAATTTCCTTTTTAAAAATAATTTTATCTATAATTGCAAGCAAAGTTGTAATAAATATTCCTACTAATCCCGCGCAGGTTAACCATCCATTGTACGTAGTACTTATTCCCAACAATAATGTAAAAAATATGCTAATAGGAATTAGACTTCTTCTCATATTATCCCAAATTTTAAACTTTGATAATGGATTTAATGGATTTTTTTCGTAATTTCCATTTCTATTAACTATCTGTGGCAAAAGCCATTGCATAATTTGCCAATCTCCACGAATCCATCGTTTCATTCTTACCATGTAACTATTGTATTTTGATGGGAATCCATCTAGTAACATAACATCACTCACTAAAGCACATCTCAAGTAGTTTCCTTCTAGTAAATCGTGACTTAATACCATATTCTCTGGCACTTGCCCTGTTACAATTTCAGAAAAAACATCTAAATTATATATTCCCTTTCCAGTAAAAATTCCTTCTCCAAAGTTATCTTGGTAAACATCTGAAACAGCATTTGTATATAAATCTGTTCCTCCTGGTAATGCCATTATTTTACTAAAAATGCTAGCAGAACTTGATTGCAAATCTACTCCAACTCGTGGCTGCATCATAGCATGTCCTTTAGTTACTCTACCTTCTGCTACAACAGGAGTATTTAATATGTGTGACATTGCACCTATTAATTCTAGCCCTGAATCTAAAACTAAATTAGTATCTGCATCAAGTGTAATAATATATTTTATTTTTGGTATTGGTTTTCTTAGTTCTTCAATAGAGTTATATCTAAATTCACTTTTTTCTGGTTTTCGCAAAAATTCATTAAATTGTATTAGTAATCCGCGTTTTCTTTCCCAACCAAGGAAACTTGCTTCTTTCGGATTCCAAGTTCTTTTTCGATATAGAAAATGGAATCTAGGAATTCCATCTTCTACTGGATAATTACTATTTAGCCTTTTAATCTCTTCGATTCCTGTATTTATAATCTCATTGTCAAATTCTTCTTCTTCACTTTTTCCAGCCGTTACATCACCTAACAGTCCCAAGTATAAGTTCTCGCTTTGATTAGCTAAATAATATACTTCAAGTTTTTTCATTAGTTTTCTAACTTTTTCTGAATTATTTAAAATTGTAGGTATTACAATAAAAGTTGTTGACTCTTTCGGAACTCCGTTTTGATAATTCATTTTGGGAATTCTAGTAGGTTTAACAAATTTTCCTAATAAATAGCTT
This sequence comes from uncultured Clostridia bacterium, assembly GCA_944392885.1. Lineage (GTDB taxonomy): Bacteria > Bacillota > Clostridia > TANB77 > CAG-508 > UMGS1754. The sequence goes on along the minus strand of CALXYG010000070.1, from coordinate 10,501 downwards.
ATACATTGTATTAAAATCTCTGTTAGTGGAAGATATAAGATTATACTTGCTAGAATTGAAAAAATAAATTTTCTATTATGAATATATAAAAAAACAAAAAATACGAAACATAAATACAATGGTAGAATAATATTAATTGACATATATAGTTTAGCTCTCTGTTCTTTATTTAACTCTTTTTTATTTATTTCTAACCTTTGATATAGTAAATTAGGTTCTTCTAATAAATAATAACCAATATGATTCTTTTTTTCTTGCATTTTTGTGTCTTTTTCAGTCTTGTTTTCCACATTCTTCTGTGCTAGTTCCAATAATGTCCTTGCAATATATAATTCAGAGATATTTGTTTTTCTTGCTAATTCTTGTATTCTGCTTTGATAATCGCTTTTTGTCTTGTAATCCATGTTACAATAAACGCCCGCAGGATCTTGTCTTAAAATTTCTTCGATTTCACTAATTTCTTTTGCAACATCAGAAAAATCCGTGCGAGAAATTTCTTTTATACTAGTAATAAGATTTCCAATTGTTACTTTATTAACAGCAAGGGAGAAATGAACTTGCTTTATTACTTCTGTTACTGTTGTCCCCATTTTTTCAACTTGTTCTTCTAGAATTTGCAGATATGGCGCTCCTCTTTTTCCATAGCTTTTTAGTTTATAAGACAAGTATTCAATAAAAGCATAATTCATACTCTCTTTTTTATATTTAACATGTTTTATTTGTCCATTAAAAATCTGCAGGTTTTTTTCTTTTTTATCTACTAATCTTTCAATAATGCTTTCTGCTTTGTATTTTTGAATTTGAAAGTCATAAATTTTTTCACATATTTCACGAATATTTTGAATTGCCGCTATTTGAATAAAGGTAGGTAAATTCCATATTTCTTCAATTGTCAAAGCTTTTTTGTTTTGATATGCTTTTAAAAATATTTTTATAGTTTCTTCTTCAACTTTGCCATCTGTGTATGCCATAATTTCTGAAGCTAATACATAAATTCTTGCAAACCCCCTATAAATTCCGTTACCCATTCCTACAAAATTTCTGTATTTTCTTGGTGTTAAATCTCTTTCAATAGATTTGACAACTTCTTCTAAAATATAGAAATTATCTAATAGCCATTCCCCAGCTGGATCAATTGTTATTTTTAATTTCGCATGTTCATTTAAAAGCTGATATGTTGTGCAAATAAATTTAAAGTTATTTCTTAAATTTGAAATTGGATTTGTTTTTTCATCTGAACAAGATTTAATAATTTGTTCAGACGCAAGTTTTTCAAGATATTGGCAAAGCATATTTTTATCCAAAATAGCACCTTTTACAGTTAGCATTTTTGATTTATTCTTTTTCAATTTTTTCCTCTCCTTAATAGTTGTTTATGTAATTATTCCTAGTGTTTCTTCATTTTGCAAAATTTATTCACGTTTCCATGATTTGACATTTTTATTTTTTTGTGTTATACTAAATATGTATGATAATTAGTATTTTACTTATAAGAAAGGAAGTGTATTACCATGGAAAAAAAACAGGAAAACAAAACTGCACAGAATTTCAGAAACAGCCTACGCAACAAAATACAAAAACAACACCCAAAGATGTTTATACCAATGCCTTCATTCTGGAGTAAATGTAAAGATGATTATGTAAAAGATGAATATACTGACTCTATTGATGAACGTTAAAGAACAAATCGGAATACCTTATAATTTATATAATTTTAATATTTGCTTTTCTCTGGATTAGTTCGCATGCCAGATTTCTTAAGAAAATTTGTGTGTTAGAAAAATTATTTATATTTTTCTAATATAAAAAAATACAGTATACAATTTTTAAGATTTGTATACTGTATTTTTTAGTGTTTAGGAAAAATCGTTCACATTTCAAGTAGAAAGTCCATTTCCTAAAACAATAAAAAATTATTCCATAAAGTAATCCATAATGCCAGCATATATTCCCCATGCTAATTTATTTTGATACTCTTCTGTAATCAGTGATTTTGCTTCTTCTTCATTTGATAGAAATCCACATTCAATAATGGTTATTGGTATTTTTACATTATAAATAATGTATTTATTTTCTATTTTTAAGGCTTCTCTTTTATTTTCTTTTTCAATGACATCATTTAAATTATTTTGTAATGATACCGCTAATCTCTGACTTTTTTCATCATCTTTTCTAAAAAAAGCCTGCCAACCATAATACTTAGATTGTGATATTTTATTTAAATGAATAGAAACAAAAATATCCGCCTCCGAGTTGTTTCCTATTTCAACTCTATTTTTCATGTCACTTACTTTCATTTTTCGTAATGTATTACTATCTTCCGAATATATACCGTTTTCATCGGACCTCGTAAGTAGTACTGTGCAACCGCTTTGTTCTAATAAATTTTGTACTTTTTTTGTTATTGCTAGATTAATACTACTTTCGCTTATATTATTTTTTCCGTGTTGCTCCGCTTATCTGGTAACCCGTGCCCTGCATCTAATATAACAACTTTTCCAGATACCGGTAACGCTACTGTCTCTAATGTTTTAGTTTCACTCGCCACTATACTATAAATACATACAAATAACGCCAAAATAATTAAATTACCTGTCAGGATTAATCTTTTCTTCCTTAAAATAATCATAAAGACCTCCTCACAACAATTATATGTGAAGAGATTTTTTTTATACTGATTCCTTTTATTTTCTTCTATCAATTGCATAACTGCTACCCATTATAGTTTTAGCAATATGTTTTATTTGAGCTCCTACTTCTCCAATTTCCAATATGTTGTGAAATTTTTTTACTTCTACTACAACAACTCCAATTGAGATTGAAGTAAGTGGAAATTGTTCAATAATATTTCTTCTATTTGCAACTTCTAAGAAGCCCTTTTTTGCATCTTCTTGAGTAAAATACTCTAGTACCTTTGCATCGAATTCTGCAATAATATCTTGGCAGATTTCTTCATAATTATTACCATCTATGATTGCAATGAAATCGTCTCCTCCAATGTGCCCCACAAATGAATTTTGTATATTATTACCATGTACATGGTTTAGAATTGTTCTAGCTGTAAATTTTATAATCTCGTCTCCTTTTAAAAAACCATACACATCATTGTATGCTTTAAAATTATCTAGATCCAAATATAAAACTGCAAAGTTTTCTTTTCTTGATAATCGTTTTTTTAGTTCTGCATGAATTTGCACATTTCCAGGCAATCCTGTTAATGGACTTACCATTCGGTTTGTATTTATTAATCGTATTACATTTTTTATTGTACAATAAAAATATTCTTTATCAATAGGTGATATTATATAATATTCTATTGCACATTTTAAGATTTCTAATCTGTGTTCTTTTTCTCGATTAGAAGAAACCACAATTATAGGGGTTATACTATTATCTTCATCATTTCGAATCTGCCTACAAAGTTCTAAAATAGACCTATCTACTGTGTCTTCATTAATAATAATTAATTCTGGTATGCTTTTTAATGCATCTTCGATTTGTTTAGTCTTTACCTTTTTAAATCTATAACTCTTTTCATTGTCGAACATTTCTTTTGCAATTTCAAAAACTTGATTCTCATCATCTATGACAAATATTTCATGTTCCATATAATTCTCCTTCTTTTAGGAATTATTTTTTATCTTTTTTTTCTATTTTTTTGAATTCTACTTTTTTTCTTAAAAATTCATTTATTTTTTCAGATGTCATGCTAGGAAATGCTCTCCTAAGCCTTTGTGTTTGTTTCTCTAGTATCTCTCTTAATTCAGTTTGTGTTTGTTTTAATTCTTCTATAACATTTCTCAGTGTGTCACTATTTTTAGCTTTCGTTGGCAATTTCTTCAGTTCTTCTATCTTTTCTTTTAAAGCTATACTAATTTCATTTAGTTTTATTAATTTTAAATTTATATTTTTCATTTTTATAGCAGTTAAGCAAAAATCAATTAACATATAAATTGTTGCAAAAATAGTAAATATGTTGATTACTTTTGTAGGTATATTTGAAATACAGGACATCATAATTGGATGAATAATTTCAATAAAAGCTACTCCTAGGAATCCCCATGTGAGTGAGTTTACAAGACACACTCTTCCTTTGATATGAAATTTGTAATATGAATAATCCCAATATTTTGTATGAAATAATTTCTCCAACAACCAACCTACAAAATATTCCCATAAAGAAAACAAGAAAAAGCTAATTAAAAAGGTAGTAATATAATTTCCTTGATAAGAGTTTAATAATACTATCATAACTACTGCCCCAATTCCATATATGGGGCAGAATGGTCCAAATAAAAATCCACTATTAACAATTTTTTTTTGCGCAATTGTTTTTGTTATACTTTCTAATATCCAGCCAAAGAAAGAATAAATTATAAAGAATGTTACTAGGAAAATAAGTCCCTGCATGTCCATAAGTCTTAATTCCTTTCTGTATACTTTATGGTGTGTAGACACATTTACCATGGAATTTAACTGCTTCTATTCCTGCTTTATTCCATGCTTCTATAATAATTTCAGATTCTCCAGGTTCTAGCTTATGTACATGAGTCCATTCTGTTCTATTTTCTGTAGTAGATACCCATTTGTATTTCTTTCCATTTACGCTATATATTACATAATCAAGACCTTCTTCATCTGTTACTGTAATTGTCAAATTCTCACCGAATTGACGAGGTGTTTTAATAACTGGTCTAGGAAAAGCTTTACATTTTTGAATTCTTGTTTCTGTATTGTTATTGCTATCTACAGCAATAACGGTCAAGTCGTTTTCTCCTCGTGGAATTGCTATACTTGTTTCAATAATTGTTTTGCTTTCATCTGTTGTATCGATCTTTGTTTCTTCCTCATTATTCCATCTATATGTTATATAGGAAATTTCCGTTTCATCATTTGCTGTAATTTTAATTTGTTTTTCTCCTTCAACTTCAACTTGACTAAGTGTTATTGTAGGTTTTATAATATCTATTCCATTATTACTTAATACATATGTGTTTGTGTAGGTCTCTTGTATCCCAATATTATCAATAACAGTTAAATTAAGCACATTTTGTCCAATCGGCATATCAATTAATTCTTCTATAGAAGTACGATTTCTACCAAGAATAGTAATTGCCTCATCATTATTCCAATTGTATACAATACGGTCAATTGGCTTATCATGTGTTACATATATACGAACAGAATCTTCTTCAAATACACTAGCAGAAATAATTGGCTTATTGGTACTTAGTGGTTCATTTTTTTTATTATCTTGCATCACACCATAAATTCCTCCACCTAGTAATGCTACTCCAAATATAATTACAGCTATGCTGAAAAAGCGTATTATTTTTTTAATATCAGTTGGTTGACTTTTCACATCTTCATACAATATTTGATTCATAGTTTCTCCTCACTTATTTTATTCTAATTGAGATTATATCATATTGTTTTTTTAATGTAAATAAATTACAGAATAAAAAAGTATTTTAATAAATTCGAAAATAAAGTCGGAAAAATTTCCGACTTTAAATTTCATCTGTATTAATTTAATACATATTTTTTAATTAGAATAATTCCACCTGCAAGAATTAAGAATATTACAAGACCTAAAGTAAAGTGTGTTGGCGCACTACCTGTTTTTACAGTTAGTAAAACAGGAGCATCATCAATATCGTCTTCTCCTTCTTTTTGATTGTCTGGAGTTGAATCAATATCTTTTGCATCTTCTTCATTATAGTCTTCACTAATCTCTGCAACGTTTACTTTCAATCCTAGGTTATCGTTACTGTTAATCCATGTCAAGATAACTTCTACTGTTGCACTTTCGCCTGGTTGTAATAATGTATTTTCCAGTTTTCTAGTAACAATTTTTCCATCTTTTTCTTCCCAGTCAGGGTTATCATCCTTTACAAATTTTAATCCATCTGGAATGTAATCTGATATTTCTTTTGCATAGCCTGCAATTTCACCTTCATTAGTTATTTTAATAACATAGCCAAATTTTACAGTTACTTTATTTAAATTTTTTCTATCTAAGTCTACCTTAACAATTGGTTCTGGGTTTTCTAGTCCAGTATGTCCAGTTTGTCTTATTGTTGTTTCGCCGTTTTCTGTAATGTATACTTTACTTACCCATTTTAATAAACTTAAATCAAAATATTTCACTTTCAAATATTCTTTATCTATGTCGTCTTCTTCTGGATCATTATTGCCTGGCTCAGAGTCTTCATCTTTAATTTCTTTTCCATCACTATCACTATCATCTGTTATTTCTGCCGTGTTAATTATAATTCTATCTGATGGTAAATTCTTTTCAGTTACTTTAAAAGCAATTTGTACATCACGATAATCTGGATTTGTGTTTCCTTCTTCATCAGAAATTTCCTTTGATTTATCAAACGCTTTTAATAAATTATCTTCTCCTCTTGTATCAGATTTTTCTTTTGATAAATAATCTGTTGATACTGTTTTTCCGTCTTCTGATAATACCCATTCATATTTTTTATTGATTTCATGTTCCGGCAAATATGAAAGACCTATTGGAATATCATCACTAATCTCTTTTGCATAACCATCTATTTTACCTTCATTGTAAACTCGTATTGTATAAACTACAATATCATTATTTGCTACTAATATTGGATCTTTTGGATGTGTATATATTAGTCTTTTATCTTCATTTATGCTAACTTGTGGGATACGTGATGTAATATCTTGTTCATTTATTTTTGTAATAAATTTACGAAGTGCTAAATCAAAATATTGTAATTTTACCTGCTCATAATCATCATCATCTTCTTGATAATTAGAGTTGTCTTCTGGTGGTATGTATTCGTCTGTGTCAACATTATTAGGTGTAGAGTCTGAGTCATTATTACTGTCCTCTGTTATTTCTGCAATATTCCTTAAAATATTTTCTGATGTGTTTGCTTCAGTTACTTTAAATTCTACTAGCACATCACGATAGTCTAAAGTTGGATTTTGTGCTGTTTTGTCAAATGCCTTAATTAGATGGTTTTCTTCTTTTTGCGTAGATTCCTTATCTGAGTTAGCTTCTGCTAAATAATCCGTTGTTATTCTTTTGCCATCTTCTGAAACTGTCCATTTATATTTTTCATTAATACTACTATTTTCTACTGGTATAAATTCTAATCCTTCTGGAACAATATCTGTAATCTCTTCAGCATAACCATCAATTTTTCCTTCATTGTATACACGAATTGTGTATACAACAATATCACCTGTTTGTACTCCAATTGGCTCTTTTGGATGAGAATATGTCGCTGTGTTTGCAGTTCCGTCAACTAATTTTGATACATCTACTTGTGGAATTCTTTCTGTGATTTCTGTGCTGTTTACTTTTGTAATGAACTTACGAAGCGCTAAGTCAAAATACTCTAGTTTTAAATGCTCTTGATCAATATCGTCTTCTTCTAAATCATTATTGCCTGGCGTAGAATCACGATCTGTTATATCATTTCCATTTGAATCACAATCATCACTAATTTCCGCTATATTGGTTAAAATACGATCTGATGTATTAGGTTCTATTACTTCAAATGCTACTTTTACTTCTTTGTAATGCAATGTTTGCATTGTTTCTGGGTCAAATGCCAGAATTTCATTTTTCTCATCCTTTTCCATTGACAAGTAGTTTGTTGTAATCTTCTTACCGTCTTCTGATAACCTCCACATATATTCCACATTTGTTGCATTTGTTACAAGAAATTTGAGTCCTTCTGGTATGTCATCTGTAATTTCTTTTGCATAGCCATTAATTTCCCCTTCATTGTAAATACGAATTGTATATGTAACAACATCCCCAGTTTTTACCGCTATTGGATCTTTTGGATGTGTGTAAATTGCTGTTTTAGAACTTCCATCTATTAATCCGCTTACATCTACTTGTGGAATTCGTGAAGTAACCTCTTTGTCATTAATCTGAGTTATAAATTTTCTCAATGCTAAATCAAACTCTGGTTGTTTTATTTCCATTTCTTTTTCAATTATAATTTCTTTAGGTTCTTTGTTTATAATAACAACTGGTTGCTCAGTTAGATAATCTTCACTGTGTGTCCAACAGTTTGCTATTGTTTTTGTATAGTTAATCATTGCATTTATCTTTACATTTGTAATATCTTTATTTGTTGTTGGAATAGCAATATAAAATTCCTTTTCCATAAGTGTTTTATCAATAATGTTACTGTCCATAATAGTTTTTTGCGCATCTAATAATTTATGATCAGTAACTTCGTTATCACTTTGATCTAGAACTTTTGTTGTAAAGGTATACGGTAATTTTGTGTGATTTGTTTCTTCAAAATAGTATGGACCAGAAATAAAGTATTCAATTCCATCTATTACTTCTACTGTTGTTATACTATTGTCTTCTGGTTTAGTAAATTGAAAATTTGGTTCCTTTAATTCTCTAATACTATCTGTTCCATATAAAGATGCATTTTCCTTAGCAGAAGTAATAAAATATGTGTATAATGTTTTCATGTCATTATAACGCTGTACACCTTCTTCTGTTAAAGGTTTTCCAATTTCTTCTATTGCAGTATCATTTAAAGAAATGGATGGAAAATCCTCTGGTTCAAAATGATATCCTGCACTATCTGATGAAAAATACCAAAGGGCAATTTGTTGTACTACTTCAATATCATTATCTGTTAAAACATCTCTATCAATTCCCGCATGTTCGAGTAAAGTTTGTTTTGCTACTTCTCTATCTTCTTCTGGCACCTGTTTTGGAAGATAGCAGTTATCTAAAATCCACAATAATGAGTTGTATTTAGTTTGATCTGGAAATAAATCTTTATATTTTTGCTCTACATTGCTTAAATCCTTCATGTTGAAAGAAATATTGTATTCTTTTCTATCGTTTCCAGCTGTTGTTGCACTTCCGAACCCTACCTCTGGATTAATACAATAAATAGCTTCATCATATTTAGCTACTGCAGTATCTTCCATGCTATCATAGCTTACTATTTTCCATATTGTTTTTTGAGGATCTAAGCTTGTAATTTTATATGTTTCATCTCCCTCTCGAACTCCTGTAATATTTAAATATTTTGGGTCTGTTGCATAAGTTTGCACTACCATAAATACCGTCAGAAATATAAGTACAAGTATAAATGCTGGAATTAAAATATTAGTTTTTTTCATCATAACGTTTACCTTCCTTTTTTATTACTACTTTATATTAATTTTACTATTTTTTTAAAAGATGTCAATACATGAATTAAACCACTTTTTTAGCATTTTTATATTCTATTTTTTATTAGGTTACGGAACATGTATTCTTCACTTTTTATTTTTTTAATTTTTCCTATATTACAATTATATTACATTTTTAGCTAAAAATCAACTAATTACATTGATTTCATACTTTCATTAACTGTTTCCCTAGCATTTTTATATTAATTATAGTCATGGAAAACTTTTTAGATTATTGGTCTATTTCCATCTTTATTTCATACACTATTGTTATAAATATTTTTCTTTTACTACTTGACTTTTATTAACTTTTTTGTTATTCTTATGATGTTGTATTTTTATGCGGGAATAGCTCAGTTGATAGAGCGCTGCCTTGCCAAGGCAGAGGTCGCGGGTTTGAGCCCCGTTTCCCGCTCCAAGTTTTTAACCATTCACCTTTTATTTTTTACTGCATATATTATTATATGGATTTTAAATGGCGCTATAGCCAAGCGGTAAGGCACGAGTCTGCAAAACTCTGATCCCCGGTTCGATTCCGGGTGGCGCCTCCATATCATAACATTTTTAAGGGTTATTACAAAGTGATACCAAGTATCACAATATAACCCAAAGTATTGAAAATACTGTCTGACAGGACAGTAATTTTTTTTGCTCTTAACACAGAGTAACACAGAATATCACGGGCGTTGCAATAAAATTGCAATAAATTGCAGTAAAATGCAATAAACCAAACCCAGTAGTACCAACGGAAACATCTAATACTCACTCTATAATTGCAATAAAATAAGTAATGGTACTCAAGTTATAATTCTATAAGCACAAGAAAATTCTTCATATAAGATTTATAATTAAGAAAGTAAATTTTAAGATTAAGGAGTGAGCCTATGGAGAATGAAAGCAAGATATTAGAATTATTTGAACAAGTAGAAATGAATAAGAAGATAACACCAACTTATAGGAAATTATTAAGGAAATTCATTGAACAAAAAGAACAGTACGAAAAGCAATTAAATGAAGAACAAAGAAAAGGACTAGAAGAAATACTTTCTTCAAGTGGAGGCTTAGATGAACAAGAAATGAGAGAATACTTTATTGCAGGATTTAAGCTGGCAACAAGGCTAATTACAGAAGCTTTAAGTAAATAAGCCCAAATACAAGGAATATCAATAAAGGTATTCCTTGTATTACTTTTTAGACTTTATTATATAGTTCACTAGATTATCAACAATAGCCCTATCTTCTCCAGATAATAAAGATATAGAATTTATAAGATTATCATTATCAGTAGTAGGAGCAA
>CALXYG010000069.1 GCA_944392885.1 uncultured Clostridia bacterium | reverse complement strand
GAAATGCAAAAGGTGGTCTAATATTAAAACCATATGTAAAAAACAATAATATCTTTGTTGAATTTATACAGCAAGGATATTTTTTTCCTATTGAATATGATGATACGGGAAAAATAACAGGAGCTGTTTTTGTAAGTCAGAAAACAAAAGGAGAAGATATATTCACAAGGTTAGAATATCATACTTTGCAAGGAAACAATTATTTCATTATAAATAAAGCTTTTAAAAGTAAAGATAAAGATGATTTAGGAGATGAAATATCTTTAAAACAAGTAGAAGAATGGAAAAACATCCAAGAAAAAACTAAAATAAACAACGTAGGAAAACCATTATTCGCTTATTATAAACCACCAATAGCGAACAATATAGACGTTAAGTCTCCATTAGGTATTTCAGTTTATGCTAAAGCAGAAAATTTGATAAGAGATGCAGATATTCAATATGGTAGAACAATGTGGGAATATGAAGCATCTGAAAAAGCAATATATGCTAGTACAGAAGCATTAAGACAAAGAAGAGAAAAAGATGGAAGAAGTTTATGGGAAATTCCAAAATTAAAGGATAGATTATTTAGAGCAGTAGATATTTCAAAAGCAAACGGAGAAGAGTTTTTCCATGATTATAGCCCCGAAGTACGAGATGAAGCATTTTGGAGAGGTTTAAACAAAATACTTGAAAGAATTGAATTTAATTGTGCGTTAGCTTATGGAACTTTGTCAGAGCCTACATATTCTGACAAAACAGCAACAGAGATAAAAGCTAGTAAACAAAGAAGTTTTACAACAGTATCAAGAATGCAAGAGAATTTACAAAATGCCTTAGAAGATTTACTTTACGCAATAGATGTATTAACAACATTATATAGATTGGCACCAGCTGGAACATATCAAGCAAGCTTTGAATGGGGAGACAGTGTATTAATGGATACAGAAAAAGAACAAATGTTGCAAATGCAAGAAGTAGGACAAGGATTAAGAAGTAAAGTGAAATATATAATGTTTAGATATGGACTAACAGAAGAGCAAGCATTAGAAGAATTAGCAAGTATACAAAAAGAAAAAATGAGTAATCAAGAGGCATTTGGATTTAATGGAAATGTAGAGGAAGAGTAGCCTATGCTAACTGAACAAGATTTTATAAGAATAGAAAAACAAGCAATAGGAATATATCAGAACTTAGAGTTGCAAATAATAGAAGAAATAGCAAAAAGAATAGCAAATTTTGGCTATGCAAATACTGTAGTTTTAAATGATATTAAAATAGCTCAAGAAATGGGTTTTTTATATCAAGACATTATTAGATTGGTAGCAGAATACAACAATACAACATATAAAAAAGTAAATGAAATATTTTACGAAGCAGGAGAAAAAACATTAAACTATGACGACGAGATATATAAAGAAGCAGGTTTAAATCCAATCCCGCTCAAACAAGATAAAAGCATAAAACAAATAATGAATGCAACAATAGTAAGAACAGCGGGAAATTTACAAAACTTATGTATGACAACAGCAACTGCGACACAAACACAGTTTTATAATGCGATGAATATGGCATATATGGAAGTTAGCACAGGAATAAAGAGCTATACACAGTCAATTATAGATAAAATAAAAGATTTAAGTTCTCAAGGAGCTATAATAACATATCCGAGTGGCAGAAATATGAGTTTGGAAAGTGCTATAAGAATGAATATTATAACAGCTGTAAATCAAAATTGTGGGAAAATACAAGAAACTAGAGCAAATGAATTAGGCTGGGATTTGATGGAGTTGACAGCACATTCTGGAGCAAGACCAAGCCATGCAAGTTGGCAAGGTAAAATAGTGAGTAGAAGTGGTAAAAAAGGATATTTAAGTTTAGATGACATAGGTTATGGAACTGCAACAGGATTTAAAGGCGTTAATTGCCGACATGATTGGTATCCATATTACAAAGGGGCTGCTAGAACTTACACTCAAAAACAGTTAGATACATGGGAAAATGAAACAGTTACATATAATGGCCAAAAAATAAGCAAATATAATGCAACGCAAATTCAAAGAAAAATGGAAAGACAAATAAGACAAGATAAAAAAGAGTTAGCTGGACTACAGGGAATTTTGACATCTAACAATAAAGATGATAAACTAATAGAAGATACCAGGACACAACTAATAAATGCACAATCAAAATTACGACAGCATAATTCAAATTTGAATAATTTTATAGAACAAACTAAACTAAAAAAAGATTATAGTAGATTAGTAGTAGGCAAAACTAAGATAGAAAAAGAAATAAATACAAAAGATGGCAAAATAACAACTAGTAATCTACTTCAAAAATTAAATATAAAACCAGAAGATTATATTCCATTTGGCAAATATGACCCGTTTGAAAATAATATTCAAGAGCAGGCAGCAGAATTATTAAAAATGGACAAATTACCTAATTTGAACAAGAAAGAATATGCTAATAGTAAAGGGACAGAAGTAATAAGAGTAGTGCACTCTTATCATGGAAAAACAGCTCAAGAAGCATATGAAAATACAATAAAAGGGAAAATACAATATAGTGAAAATACCAATAGTAGTTTTGGTAGAGGAATTTATTTTGGAGA
>CALXYG010000068.1 GCA_944392885.1 uncultured Clostridia bacterium | reverse complement strand
TATCTTTTACTTTCTTGTATGCTGTCAAATATGTAATCATCTACTATTACTTTTTTGTTTTTGTATTTATTCATATTTTTATCTTCTCCTGTATTCCTAAAATTTGTTTTATTTCTTTTATCGGATCGTCTGCATATTCACATTCGTTTGTTCCTCTAAAATTTGGATTTTCTAATCTAATGCAACCGTCCGACATCTTACACATTTTCCGTGTTAATTGTGGGTATTTCATAAGCTACTCCTTAAATCTGTGGTATATGTTGCATATTTATTGCTTCAAATCCTGCTTGGGTTCTTTCATAAATTGCAACTGTTTTACCTGTATATTCACATTTCTTTTTATCTATTGCCTTTACGCATCCCATTTTCTCCAATTCTGTTAATCTTGGTGCCGTATAATTTCTTTCTGTGCTAGGTATAAAGCCTAGTTCAAATAATTCAACCGCTAGTTCTTTAGCTGTCTTAGGCTCGTCTAATCTATTTAATATTTGTATGTATCTTATTTTTGTTTTATCCTGTATGTCTACAAAACTCATTTGCCTTGTTTCGTGTGTTATCATTTGTTATCACCCCTCCTTATATTTAATCAGCCCTAATATCATGTATTTCAGTATTCTTGCTCTATTTGCTTCATCAAGCATTAATAGCTGTTTTTTATTTATTTCTAGCATAACTCAAAGCCCCCTAATATCTCCTCTGTTGTTACTTCTTGTTCTTTTTGTATTTTATCTATTAAATTTTCAATTTTATCTAACAGCTCTAACAGAACTGGCATATATTTATCCATCTCATTTACATGTTTTTCTAAATAATTACAGCCATTATAATATCTGGTAAGCGTATGATTATATTCCCATTTTAATTGGTACAATTCATTTTCCATGGTACTTCCTCCATTTCAAAAGTTTTGGCAATGTGAACACGTTTTTCTAGTTCTTCACTTGTTATTTTCGGCACTTCTGTATATGTCTTTAAATCTTTATCATATTTCAATGCTACTAATCCACATCTTTCGCCTTTTGTTTTTAAAACTTCTAAAACTGTACTGGTATTTTTTATGTCGTATCCCTCTCTTAAAAGCTCTTCTTCTAGTTTTCTATAGTCCTTATCTTCTTTTTTTATTGTGTCTACTCTAAGAATAGAAATGATGTTATATGCTTTATTTACAATATTGCTACTCCCTGCAATATCATACAAACTTAATCTCGTCTGAAATCTCTCTATTTTCCTCGGATGTGCAACTAAATGAATATGTATTTTTTTGTTTACTGCAAATGTTCTTAGTTTTTCCATTATGTCTGTTTGCTCTTGAAATACATTATCGTTTTTCATATCAATTTGCATAAAGTTGTCCAGAAAGAATACGTTTATTTTTTGTGTTTTTCTTAATTCTTCCATTGCGTATAATAACGTGTTTATGTCTTTTTGCACCTCGTTATTGTAAACATAGATTTTATTTCCATACTTTTTTTCAAGTTCTACAGCCCTTTCCTCTCTTACAAATGTGTCAAATACACAACTATTTCTAAATTGCTTTATTTCTAAATCTTTTGCAGTAGATGCTTGAATATATAAATTATTCTTAAAATCCTCTTTTGTTTGCTCTCCATTAAAGAAAAATATTCTTTCGCCTTGGTCTATTGTTTTTTTGGCTAACATTGTCATTATTGTTGTCTTTCCTGCATTAGTGAAGCCTGTCCAGATTGTTATACAACCCATTTCAAAACCTTTGATATCATAATCTAATTCTCGTATTCCAGATAAAATTCTGTTTTTAGGTGTATTTGAATATTTGTAATCGTCTAATCTATAAAACAATTCTGCTACTGGCTTTTTCCCCAATATTTTTGCTTTTTCATCTTCTGTCATTTTATCCCTCCTAATGGCTATCTAAATATAATCTCTCTTTTGTTTTTTCGTCAGCATCAAACAATATCTCAAACCAATATTCTAGCTTTACTTGTTCATCATAAATAATTCTTAATGCCTCAAAATTTATCGTTTTCTCAAATATTTTTAAGATTTTGTTGTTTATTATTATTTCATCACATATTTTTTGAAATTCTTTTAAATACCATTTTTCTATTTTTTCTTTTATCAGTCTTTCTTCTTCTTTTTTCTTTTTTATTCTTCTAGCAATCTCTTTTGTTTCATATTCATTCCCTAATTCATATAATCCAAAATCATTGCTTAGCATTTCTAATGCTTTTAATGGTGTTATTTCAAAATATTCTTGAACAAAACTAACAATATCGTAATGTGTACTATCTCCGAAATCGTGAATCCCCTTATTCGACACACAAAAACTAGCTGTTTTTTCCCTTCTAAAAGGACTTTTATACCATAAACCTGTACTTGTTTTCTTCTCTGGTAAGCCTAGATATTTTTGCACAACGTCTTGCGGATCTAGTATTTTTTTTATTTCCTTAAATCTATTCATTTTGCTCCTCCAGATAATCCAATATTGCTTTATTAAAAAATGTATCTCCATGTTTAATAAACTGATTTTCTATTTTATTTTTTTCACATTCTTTCTTGTATCTCATCACTGCTTTATACATCTGCTCATCTGTTAGTTTCTTAGTAAAGCCAGATATTTTTCTGCCTTTAATCCATTGAAAATAATATTCAAGTGCTTTAGCTTTTCCTTTTTTATGAGGATATTGTTCCCATATTATTTCAAAATGCTCGAGCAAAATTTGCTTTTGCTCATTATTATTTATATTATTATCATCTACATCTACATTATCATTTACTGTTACATTTACATTATCAGTTATATTTGTTATTCCGACTTATAACACTTTTAACACTGTTATTTTTGTTATCGTCCGTTATAGCACTGTTATCGTCTGTGTTATCTTTCCATCTATTTGCCATACCTTTTTTCCCGGCATTACTTCTCTTTTGCTTCTCTTCTTTCCATTTTTCATCGTCTCTGTCTAATTGCTGTTTAATAAAAGAGAAAGCCATTTTTGCCATTCCTTCTAGATTTGTTATTTCACCTGTTTTTTCATATTTTATTATCGCTTTTATTAATTTTCCTGCTTCCTCATCTGTAAGTAATTCGAACTGTTCTTGATAATCTAAGTATATTAAAAAACTATTCTTGTCCATCATGCTTTCTCCTTTTAACTATTCTTAACAACCCTTGTTTATTTATGATTTCATCGTGTACTTTTCTGTTATTATCATTTTGATTGCCCCCATTCTTTATCGTATTGATTTTCTAGTATTCTAAGTTTTAATTTTGTGCTATTTATAGCCTCTAAGTTTGCTTGATAAACTGCTTCTTTTACATCTCTGTCAAATCTTAAATTTGCCACTTCGGGCACTTCATATATGATTTTATCTATTAATGTGACTGCCATTCCTTCTTCTCGTAATTTTAAAGCTTCTTGTCTTAAACAAATTTTATATTTTCTTTCTGCTTCTGCTCTTTCTGTTCCACTTTTCCTTAAATGTTTTACCGACACATCTAACTCATTTATAAGCCCTACTATTTCTTCGTATAAATCCATTTAAACACCTACTTTTTATAAACAAATACTCTTTTATTTTTATCGTTTTTTATTGCTAAACCGGTTATTATTTTAGATGTTATTTGTATTGCTTCTACATAAAATTTTGTATCAGTTGTATATTTCCCATTTTTTTCTTTTAACGTAAAATTTTCTTTTCCCTTTGCATCTTTTACTGGTATATATATATATGGTGCCGTATATAATTCTCTGCCTATTCCCCAATTGAATCCTGCTCTTTTGAAGCTATCGCTAGCTAGTCCCTTCTCCGCTTGAGAAAAACTTTCTGTTCCTGTATCTTCTTTGCATATCCATTGCTTCTTATCTTCGTCCCAAATTTCAATAATACAATTTGCATTGTCTCTTGTATGAGTTCTTTGCCAATTCTTTGCCCCTACAGTTTCATCTAATATGTCCATATCTACTCTTGCATCTTTATAAAGCAATAATGTAAGTCCCTTTTCGTTTATTTGCGACATTCTGCAATCTATCTCATTTGCTTTTAAATCTCTAAACATTGCTTCCATAATTCCTCCTACTTAATTCTTAAACTTGTATTTGTTGTAATAATATTTACTCCGTTTGGGGATCTCCCCAGTTTCTTTGAAATTCTCTTTAATCTTTGTTTTGTCTATTTTTACTGTTACTATTTCTTGTTTAAATTCACTAGGTATAGCTTCTTCATTTATAATCTCTACGCTTGCTGGACTTTTTGCTATACTTAATGTACCTAATCCTGTTTGTATTTTTGTTATTTCATTATTTTCCATACATTCTTTTACATATTGCTTAAATTTTGTTAATTTGTTTTCTAATGTTTTTCTATTGCTACATATTCTCTCCTCTTCTTCTTTCATTGCATTTATTGTTAGTTCTATATTTTTTGTGTACCCTATTATGTTTTGACTTTTTTGCTGTAGCAGCGTTGTTAATTCCTCTTTTATTTTTTCCTTATCTTCTGGTGTTATTTCTTCATTTTCCATTAAAGCAGGAAAAGCGTTCGTTATTTC
>CALXYG010000067.1 GCA_944392885.1 uncultured Clostridia bacterium | reverse complement strand
TTTTATTTTTTTATTTTTTATTTCAAATTATTTTAATAAACTTATAGCATTTTTTATTGACATTTCAATTTATTTATTTATTTTATGTTCAAATATTGTAAATTTTAACACGTACATATATAATATAATAAAATATAACTTAAGGGGAATGTTTATGCAAAAAATTTTAAATACTCTTCGTAAAGCTGTTGAAGAGTTTGACATGATTAGTGAAGGAGATACAATTGCTGTTGGTTTTTCTGGTGGAAAAGATTCTCTTACATTACTGCTAGCTTTAAAAAATCTACAACTTTTTTTCCCGAAAAAATTTGATATATTATCAATTACTATTGATCCTGGGTTTCCAGAGTTTAATTCTAATTTCATTGAACAGTTTTGCAAATTGAATAAAATAAATTATATTGTTGAACATACTTTCATAAAACAAATTGTTTTTGATGAAAGAAATGAAAAGAACCCATGTTCTCTTTGTGCTAATTTAAGAAGAGGAATTTTACACAGCACCGCTGTTAAGTTTGGTTGCAATAAAATTGCTTTAGGACATAATTTAGATGATGTATTAGAAACTTTTTTTTTAAATCTTTTATATGGTGGTAGAATTTACACATTTTCTCCAAAAAATTACTTAGATAGAAGCCAAATCACTGTTATTCGTCCTCTTGTTTTTACAGAAGAAAAAGATATAAAGCGCTTTATAAAAAAAAATAATCTTACTCCAATGGATAAATGTTGTCCTATAGATGGATTTTCCAAAAGGGAAGATATGAAACAATTAATTTCTTCTTTTAAAACAGATATTCCATATGTAAAAGCAAATCTCTTAGGTGCAATTAGGAGAAGTGAAATAAATGGCTGGAATCTTAACAAAAAGTAAACCCTATGTTTATAATTCTAGCCATTTATATATATATTCTGAACGCCAGTATTTTTTTAGGCTATTTTAAATTCTTCAAAAAAATATCATTTTGTTTTAACACAAAAACTAAGTTATAAATCTAAATTAAATTTTTAATTGCATTTTCTAATTTGTTTTTCTTGTTTTTTGCATCTTCTAGGCTATTACCTTTTACACCTAAGTAAAATTTAATTTTGGGCTCAGTTCCTGATGGTCTTACACAACACCAACAATCTTCTTCTAACTCATAATATAACACATTTGAATTTGGCAAATTAATTTCTTCTATTTTGCCATTGCGTAAATCTGTTATTGTCCCGTTTTGATAATCTCTTATTTTTATAACCTTATAATCTCCCAGTTGATTCAATGGTTCATTGCGCAATTTTTGAATAATTGACTTTATCTTTTCTGCTCCGTTTGCACCTTCTAGCACAACTGAAACAATATCTTCTCTATAATAGCCATATTCATCATACATTTGAATCATCTTATCCCATAATGTAAGTCCTTTTGTTTTGTAGTATGCAGCCGCTTCACAAAGTGCCATGACAGCTACTATTGCATCTTTGTCTCTTGCGTGGGTTCCAATTAGACATCCATAACTTTCTTCGTAACCAAAAATATACTCATGTAATTTGCTTTGCTCAAATTCTTTTATCTTTTCACCAATATATTTAAATCCTGTTAGTACTTCTACTAATTGAATATTATAATGTTCTGTTATTGGTTTTGCCATATTAGAAGAAACAATTGATTTAATTAATACCCCATTAGGTGGCAAATTATTTTTCTCTTTTCTTTGTGATAATTCATATTCTGCGATTAAAAGTCCTGACATGTTTCCTGTAAACGGCATATACTCGCCAGCTTTGCTATCTTTTGCATAGACACCTAATCTATCTGCATCTGGATCTGTTGCTAATACCAAATCAGCATTTTTTTGTTTTGCTAGTTTTAAAGCTAAATCAAATGCCTTTGGATCCTCTGGGTTAGGATAACTAACTGTTGAAAAATTTCCATCTGGTAATTCTTGCTCTGGCACCACAAAAACTTGTTCAAATCCTAAATCTTTTAAAATTCTTCTTACTAAAATATTTCCTGTTCCATGTAACGGGGTGTAAACGATTTTTATATGTGATGCTACCTCTTTTATCGTATCTAAATTTAATACTAGTTTTTTTAATTCCATTAAATATGCATCATCTATTTCTTTTCCAATAGTGTTGTAGAGTCCATTGTTTATTGCATCATCTTTTGGTATTATCTTTACTTCAGTATAGCTTTTTACATTTCTAACTTCTTCAATAATTAATTTATCTTTTGGAGATGTTATTTGTGCACCATCCTCCCAATAAACCTTATAACCGTTGTATTTTGGTGGATTATGACTTGCCGTAATTACGATTCCAGCTATAGCTTTTAATCTCCTTACTGCGAAGGATAATTCTGGAGTGGGTCTTAATGAATCAAATACATATGTTTTTATTCCATTTGCATTTAGAGTTAATGCCGCAAAATCGCTAAATTCTCTTGAATTATTTCTTGAGTCATATGCTATAACAACCCCTTTCTCTTCTCCACCTTCTTTTTTTATGAAATTGGCAAGCCCCTGTGTAGCCTTTGTAACTGTATATTTATTCATTCGATTTGTTCCTGCACCCATAATTCCACGGAGTCCTGCAGTACCAAATTCTAATTCCTTGTAAAATCTGTCTGTAATTTCTTCATTGTTTTCTCTAATTTCTTCTAATTCTTTTTTTGTTTCTTCATCAAAAAATGGGTCTTCACACCATTTTCTATAAATTTCTTCTGGATTCATTTTATTCCTCCTCTAGAATAACAATTTTTTAAAATTTATAGGCAAATTGCTACTAGTTTTTCCTAGTTAGTCTCTAAGTTATGGAAATTTTGATAAAGCTTCCTAGCTGTTTCAGGGCTATCTGAACCTTCAGAATTTTTTACTGGTGCAAATTCCTCTTCTCTTTTTACCCTCATAATAATCATATCCTCTAAATTTGAAAAAGCATCAAAAATAAAACTTTCAAACTTATAAGCATTTGGAGTAT
>CALXYG010000066.1 GCA_944392885.1 uncultured Clostridia bacterium | reverse complement strand
ATATTGTATCCACCACTTAATATTTTTTTGAATGAAAATTCTCCATGTTTTAATAAATCCATCTCTGCCTCCTATGCATAACCATATTGAAGTCGTTATCTTGATTTGACTTTGTTCGTTTCTCTTGCTAGTACCTTACTATCTAGTTTTGTTGTTGTGTTGATCGTTATTTCTTTGTTATTATCTATACTGCTTAGTGTTGCCTGTCTAGTATCTTCTATTTGCGTTTTAATTATTTGATTGCTTGTTAAATTTGTACTTAACTTTTGCGTTTCAAAATCTACTGCTGATTTCATTTGTCTATATGCTTTAGCTATATTGTCCTCAAATCCCTCTCGAAGTCCTAAAGCTAAAAACCTACCAATTTCTTTATTCATAACCAAAGAAGGAGAATGTATTCCGAATGCTTTCTTGAATCCATCAATAATTCCTCCTGCAAAGCCAAAAATTTTATCTTTTAGCCAATTTCCTGCTCCTGTAATACCGTTCCAAAGACCTTGTACAATATTTTTTCCAATCTCTGATACTTTTCCTGGTAATTCAGTTATTGTATTAATGATATTATTAACTAAGTCCAAAGCAGCTGATTTTCCCTTGTTAGCTAAATCTCTTCCCCAATTTATTACATTATTTATTGTATTTGTTAGCCAGGTCCAAATTCTTCCGTGGCAACTGTGCAAACCAATCTATTATTGCATTTATAGTATTAGATACCCATTCAACTGCAGAATTGTATGTATTTTGTCCCCATTTTATTATATAATCTATTGCTTTTTGTAACCATTGCCATATTTTCCCGTGGCAATTGTTTGAACCATTCTATTACGCTATTAATGAAATTAGGGATATCATTTGTTACAAATTCTACAAGTTTTAATGCCAAATTTGCCATATGCCCTAATATTTCTCCGATAAAAACACCTATATTATAAGGCAATTGTTTGAACCAATCTATTACGTTTTGTATCCATTGTGGAATAGTTGTAGTAAAAAAATTCACAATACTATTCCAACCATTTATAAAAAAATTTTTAATGTTTTCCCACATATTTTGAAAAAATGTAGGTATTGATTTAAAAAAATCACATATTGCATTCCATGCGTTTATAATAGCATTTCTAAACTCTTCGTTTGTGTTCCATAAATATATTATTACTCCAATTATTGCAGTTATTGCTGTTATTACTATTCCTACTGGGCTTGTTAAAAAGCTAAATGCTGAGCCCAATAATTTTACTGCAGTACTACCTAAATTAAATGCTTTATTTAATTTAGATCCTATTGAAATTAATCCATTTATTCCACTTGATATTTTTCCAATTATTCCTAATACTGGTCCTGCTGCCACAACTATTCCTGCTATTGCTAATATAGTTTCTTGTGTTCCTTTATCTAGATCTGAAAATTTATTTAAAAGCTCTGTAATAGAATTTGCTATAGATTTTATTGATGGTGACAATACTTGTTGTATTTTTATAAAAGCTGTTTCTACAGCTCCTTGCATTTCTTCTATTGCCCCATTTGTATTATCCAACATGGTATCAGCCATTTTTTTTGCAGAACCATCGCAATTTTCAAAAGATTTTGTTAGATCCGATAACTTTGAAGCTCCTCCGTCAATTAAGGCTAACATCCCAGACAAACTCTCTGTTCCAAATAATGTAGTTAGAGCGTATTGTTGTTCTTCGTCAGATAATCCAGATATACTGTTTTGTAGTATAGCAATTATCTCTGTTAACGATTTCATTTTTCCTTCGTTGTCATAAAAGCTTATGCCTAAACTATTCATAACATCAATCATTTTATCTGTTGGTTTCGTTAATCTGGTTAACGCTCCTCTTAAAGTAGTCCCTGCTTGTTCACCTTTAATTCCAGCATCTGACATAATACCAATTGCCGCAGCTGTTTCTTCTAATGATATTCCCATAGCATGTGCTACCGGAGCAATATATTTCATTGCAAAACCCATATCTTCAACCTGAGCATTAGTTCTGGCTGAAGCTTCCGCAAAAACATCTGCTACATGTTCAGCTTTGCTTGCTTCTAAACCAAATCCTCTTATGGCACTTGCCGTAATTTCAGAAGCTGCTGCTAGATTTGCTCCTGAACTCGCTGCTAAATCTAACATTCCACTCATTGAATTTACAATTTCAGTAACAGTAAATCCTGCACTTGCCAGATTTTCCATTCCTGATGCTACTTCAGATGCACTAAAAGACGTACTGGCACCTAAATCCACCGCCATATCTGTTAACTTTTTAAATTCATCTCTTGTAGCTCCAGATATTGCTTTTACTCTACTCATTTGAGCTTCAAATTCATTCGCCGTTTTAACTCCTGCCGTACCTAATGCAACTAACGGTGTTGTTAAACCAACTGTTAACGCAGTACCAGCTTTTGTTGCTACTTTTCCTACATTTTCAAATCCACTACTTATTTTTTTCGCTATTGATGTACTTGGTTTTTCTAGCTTTTTTAAATCTGTTTGAATTGATTTTAAGCCTTTTTCCAATTGTTCTTTTGTTAATTCAACTTCAATTGTAACTGAGCCGTCTGACATGTTTTGTCCTTTCTAGTTATCGGCTCATAATGGCACTACTTAACATTTATTTTTATTTCAAATTCTTTCTTACATTTTCTTCCTTTACATTTGACAAAAAGCCCTTTTGCTTTTGCCTTTTCTTCGTCATATTGTATTGGCATTTCATATCCACAAAAAGGACATTTTATTTTTTTCATTTTTTGCCTCCATAAAAAAACACCTACATTTCTGTAAGTGCTTTTATATCATTTATATTTTATTGCAATTTTATTTTTAGTTCTTTTGAGCTCCATAAATTATCATTGTATATTAATATTAAACCTGTATCTCCTTTTGGTTCTTCAAATACTAGTGTGCCTTCTACACTACCTCCTGGAATTAGTTCGCCAGAATTTAATTGTGTGTCATCATTTACGCCCATTGTGATTGTGTAATCTTCCTGTTGTCCTTGCGAATTTTGCATTTTAAAGTAGAAAGGATTGTAGCTTAAGTTATCTTTTCCTTTATTTTCAATTTTCAAACTGACTATAACGTATTCTTTTCCACTTTTTGGCTTGCTGTATTCACTTCCTTGTGAGCGTTCTACATTTGTAACAGTTATGGCTCCATTGCCTAAAATTGCTTGCTCTCCTTGATTGTATTCTGTTTTTTCGTTTTCTGTTGAACTTGTAGCACTTTCACTTGTAGATGATGTCGTATTAGTATCACTTTTTCCACTTTGTGAACCTGTTATTCCAATAATTAGTACAATAATTATTGCCCAAAACCACCATTTTTTATAAATTGGTTTTAGCTCTTCTGAATGATTTGACATATTTATCCCTCCTTTTATTTTTTATAAAAAGAGTATACATTTTATTTGATAAATTGTCAATATTTACTAGATATTTACCATAATGCTTCTGCAAAATCCTCTTCTTTTTCTTCTTCACTTCTCATATCTGGCAATTTATATTCTTCTTGTAATTCTTTATAATATTTTTTCATGTCTTTGTCTTTGATTTTTGACAAGTTCATAGCCCTATATCCCATTATTTCAACTATTTTATTATCTGATTTTAACCCATTTAACATTGCTTTAAATTTCCACCAATTAAGATATTCAATTTCTTCTAAATCAACCTTATATTGGTCTTTAAATGCACTATATATTAAATCATCATCAAATACATAGCTATATATTTGTTTACTATTTTTATTTTTTCGACTAGTCTTTTCTTTTTCATTTTTTCCGCAACTATAAAACCAGATAATATCTTCTAACGCCTTGGAAACATCTTTTATATCTTGAATTTTAGGGTAAAATAATTTTAATGCTTGATATGTTTTTGCTTGAATAGAATATTTGGGATTTTGCATCATTATCTCAAAAGTTACGCATGTTCTAAAATCAGAATTAAAATCAAGTTTGATTTTCTCTTTTACGACTTCTTCGATA
>CALXYG010000065.1 GCA_944392885.1 uncultured Clostridia bacterium | reverse complement strand
GATGAAAGAAAAACAAAAATAGTAGCAGCAGAAGGCGAAATTGATATAGAAGATTTAATAAAAGAAGAACAAACAGTAGTAACATTAACACATTTTGGATATATCAAAAGAATGCCAATAGATACATATAGAAGCCAAAAAAGAGGAGGAAAAGGAATTACAGGAATTGCAACAAGAGAAGAGGACTTCGTAAAACAAATATTTACAGCATCTACACATGATGTAATTCTATTCTTCACAAACAAAGGTAAAGTATATAAACTAAGAGGATATGAAATACCAGAGGCAGGAAGAACAGCAAAAGGAACAGCAATTGTTAATTTACTTAGTCTTGACCCGGGAGAAAAAGTATCAGCAGTTATACCAATTCAAAACTTTGCAGATGATAAATACTTATTAATGGCGACAAAAAATGGATTAATTAAGAAAACATCATTAAAAGAGTATGATTCAAACAGAAAAACAGGATTACAAGGAATAACTCTAAAAGAAGATGACGAATTAATAGCAGTAAGACTAACAGATGGACAAGACAATGTTGTATTAGTTTCAAGAAATGGTATGTGTATAACATTTGACGAAAAAGACGTAAGACCAATAGGTAGAGTATCACAAGGAGTTATAGGAATAAGACTAGACGAAGACGACGAAGTAATTGGAATGGAATCAGTTATAGCTGGAGGAAAAGCAACATTACTTGCAATTACTGAAAACGGATTTGGAAAAAGAACAGAATTAGACGAATATAGAGTTCAAATTAGAGGTGGAAAAGGAGTAATAACTTATAAAATTACACCTAAAACAGGAAAACTTGTTGGAGTTAGAATTGCAACAGAAGATGATGATGTAATGTTAATTACAGACACAGGAACAATTATAAGAATAAATGTAAAAGATGTAAGTGTACTAGGAAGATCAACACAAGGAGTAACTCTAATGAGAACAAATGATGGTGGAAAAGTTGTAAGTATTGAAACATTAACACCAGAAGAAATAGAAAATGATGGACAAATGAAATTATAGCATATCATGTCGCATTGGGGACGTTTCCTTTTGAGACATTCTGTCTCAAAGAGAAACGTCCACAATGCGACAATTAACGATGAAATCTTAAATCATCTCCAAAGAAACAATAGATATCATAATAACCTGCAATACGAGAACCTATACGTTCTTCATAATTTCTAAAGATATCTTGTATATTTAAATTAGTAGAAATAATAGTTTTAGTTATTTTTTGATTCAAATTTAAAATTCTTGTATTTATTATATTAAATAATTCACTTAATTTCATACTATTTAAACTTTCTGTTCCCAAGTCGTCAATAATTAATAAATCAGACTCCAAAACAGATTTTAAAATATTCTCAGAATAATTTTTTTGTTTACTCATTTTGTAATCTATTACGCTTTCAAGCAATACGGGAGCTGTTTGATAAAGGACGTTTTTTCCTTTTTTCAACAATTCTCTTGCTATACAATTTGACATAAATGTCTTACCGTAAACCAGTATTGCCAGTAAATAATAAATTTTTGCAATCAGGATTATCAAAATTTTCTACAAATTTTATACATTTTTCTTTGATATTTAAAATATTAGTACGAGGTGAAATATTAAATTTATATTTGGCAATATCTACATCATCTGAATATAAATTTGCATTAAAAGTGTCAAAGTTTTCTTTATCTAAGTTTGAAATATTAGATTTATTAAAAGAAATATCTAATAATTTTTGCTTCAAACAAGAACACATCTCAGTTTTATAATTTTTATCTGTGACATATCCAGTATCATTGCAAAGATAGCAAGAGTAATGAGGTTTTAAATAGTCTAAAGGAATGTTAGCATCATGTAAAATACATGCTTTTTTATATTTTAATTCTTCAATCTTTTGTTTGAAATCATTAGTGGAAATAGATTCAGTTTTATTTAATATACTTCTTGCAGTCTGAAAAGAAAGATGGTTTATTTCATCATCTACTCTTTGAAGTTCCGGAAATTTGTTATATAACTCAGCTTTTCTTTTTTCTAAATCTAATTCAGCATTTAATTTATTTTGTTGATATTCCCTCAATAAAGAATTTAAAATTTCATTAGACATGTAAAACCAACCTTTCTACTTTTTTACAATATAATTAAAGTAATAAATTAATAAAAATATTAAATGTTTAATTTTCACCATTTACTGGATTAGCATATAAAAAGTCAAGATTATCATAATTTCTTTGTTCATAATTTGCTTTTTTAACCTTAGTTTTTAAATCTTTTGTATTTTTATCTTGAATTTTTCTTTGCTCAATAAAAGCATTAATTTCTTCTGGAGTTTTTAAATTTCGCTCATGCCAATCTGTAATAATTTTATTAATATATTCAAAAGTAGGATTTTGTTTATATGTAGTTCTTTTTAAAGCAATTTCAATAATATTCATATCATAACCAAAATTTAGAACCCAATTTTCAATATATGCTTCTTCATATTGTGTTAATCCACCATGTTTACCTAATTTTTTAGCTATCATCTTTTTATATTTATTCATAGTTTCCTGTTTTTCGTAATATTTATCTAAATCATTCCAAGTTTTTACTTTATTAGAAGCCCATGCCTCCGCAACAGTTTGAACATAATTACGATGCATAGCACTACGATTATAGCAATAATCAAATAAAGCTATCATAACTTGTTCATCAAAACCATATTTATTAAACCAAATATCTATGTCATTATACCAAGAAGGTCCCATGATACCTTGAAAATACATATTATTAATATGTTCAATAGCTTTTACCCTAAATTGATTTTTAGCAGTTTTTGCTACTTTTTCTTTAGACATAGTTAAATTAGGGGTATATAAATTATGAAGAGTTGCTTCTTGTAAATCAACTATTATATATCCTGTTGTTTTTTTAATTACTAATTCATGTTCTTCTAAAAATTTCAAACCATCATTAATAACCTTTAAAGGAATATTTAATTTTTTTGATAAATCAGTTAATTTAATATCTTTGCCATATTTAGATAGAAAGATTAAATATAAATAGATTTTTAAATAATCTCCAGGCAATTCTGATAAATGTTCTGAAAAAAAGATATCAGGAATTGTTGTTTCAGAAAACAATAGTGGTTTATCGTTTTGTTCTAGCTTCATCTTATTTTTCCCCTTGTTTTGTGTATTTAGGTTTTGTTTTAATAAAGGTTTCCCTATAACCGTTTATCTTTTGACTGTAAATTTTATATAATAAAATATTTTTTATTGCAAATAGAATTATATCTTTTTTAGACAAAAAATTCAAGGGATAAACAAAATAAATATTTTTAATAATTTCCATTAATTGTTTCACCTCTTCTCAGAATAATTATTCTTTCCAAAGAAAAACAATTTCTGGCAAAATATGAAATGAAACAAATAAGACAAAACATAAACAATATTCTCACCTTGAAAACCTGCAATGCTAAGCAAAATCAAAGGAAAAGAAAAAGTAATAACAAGAAATATCCTAAAAGACCAATCTTGAACAAGAAGAAAAACAATTAAAAAAACCAAAGCAGACCAAACAACATTTACAAGAACAGTAGTATAATCAATAACACCAAACAATTTATTTTTAAAGTTATAATTCTGAGGAAAAACAAACTTCAAAAGTACCCACCTCCTTTATCAAAAGATTTTTTTCACAGATTGTGTAATTTGTGTGGAAACTCCACCAATAAATTCGCGTATAAAAGAATTAGCTCTAATCAAAGCATAAATTCCACCGACATATATAAATTTAACAAATAAATTAGAAGCAGAATAATCCATTGAAAATAAAATTAATAAAACCAAAGAGACTATAATTTGCAAAAATAATAAAGAAAACAAATTACGGAACCAAGCTCTAAAGAACCAATTTGTGTTTTGCAAACTTAATGACAAAATTGCAAAAGGTGAAAGTAAAATAAATACTTTAACAAAAATATAACGTAATGAATAAGAAAATACTAGACTAAGTAAAGAAACACTTAAAATACTTTTTATCAAGCCATCTAATGAAAATAAATTTAAAGAATTAGTATCAATAGCCATTTGAGAATTTATTGTAGAAATTAATTCAGAAAAGCAAATTTCTTTATTAAATAAATGATTACCAAGAGAACGGATTGCAAGAGAGATATTATTATTTAAATCTAAAAACAATTCTAAACAAGAAAACGAAAAATTCATAAAGATTCCGCAAAGTACAAGTTTAATTAAAAAACGAAAAGGAAGTTCAGATTGTGAAAATGTTAGATGAGCTAATAAATATCTAATAGCGTAGTAAAGTAAAAATCCTAATAATAGGGAATTTGCAATTAATAAAATACCATTTGAAGAAGAAGTTCCAAAAATAGTCTCAAAGTTAGAATCCCTTAAAATATCAGAACTTATAAAAGTCACTTTATCTAATACATCATAAAGACTATTATCTATTGAACTAAAAAGATTTTCAAATATTGTATTAATTGTATCTATTATAATTTGAGTAATATTGTTAGTATTTTGAATATTTTCCATTGTACAAAAATGTATTATTTAATATAAATACACCTAAACCTCCTTCTATATAAATTATTGTTTAAATTAAAATACTTAGACTTTTAGTTTATAAATAAGAAATAATATTATCCGATTAAAGATTTAATAGCAGATAAAATCAAGTCAATAGCTAAAATAAAGCCATATGAAAATAAAGAACCCTTAATTAATTTTTTTCCTGTCCTTATTTTTTCTTCATCACCAAAACTAAATTTTTTCATAAACACACCTGTACCAACTGCAACAGCTGCAGCAGGCGTAGATATCTTTATAATCCAATCTTCAATACTTTCAAAAGCAGAATTGATTTTAGTTACAATCTCTGGATCACCCCAAGCAAAAGTAAAAATTGGAATAAATAAAGTAAAAATAATAAATAAAAAAGAAATATAACAAATTTTTTTAAATAAGTTCAAACAAACCACCCCCTTCAGTAAATAATAAAAAATAACATAAAACTAAAAGAAATTAAACAATAGTTAAATTAAAATTTAAAATAAGGCAACATTTTAAATTTCTTTGGCGGAAAAATTTTATTTCCGTCAGACAAAAATGTAAGAGCGGTGAAAGTTTCTAACTCTTGTGTAAAAAATTGAGTTTCATAAATATAATCTTTTTGTGAATAAGTGCTATAACTTTCAGAAATATTAGAATTTTCTGAATTCAAAGTATTAGTAATATAACTAAAATATGTTTTTTGAGCACTTTCAGTAATAGATTTAGAAATTTTTTCTTTATCTTCTTGACCAAGTTGTTTTTGAGCATATTCAATAGTAAAAGAATCATCAGTACGAAACCAAATTTTATTTATCAAATTTTGTAATATAACTTGAACTTGAGCATCTTCTTTTAAAGTGTTTTTTAAAGAAGAGTAACTTTGAGTGCTAACAATATTAATACATTTAGCTTCACGACTTAAAGAAAAAAATTCACCATCTGTTTTAGTAGCATATTTATCATATTCATCACATATAAAAGCACAAGGCCTAATGATATCATTAGAAAGATTAGAAATAACTGTTGATTGAAAATCTAATTTTAAATAAGTTGCAATCATCTTAGAAAGTAAAGAGTATTCTGAAATATTCATATTCAAAACTACGATTTTTCCGCTTTTTAAAACATCTTCAAAGCCAAGAAAAGACAATTTGCTTTTCGGAGGGGAAAAAGTATTCATAACATCATAATCAGAAAGAAAAGTATTTGTAATACGAGTAATTTCAGAAATTAATATTCCTTTAGTCCTTTGGTCTAAAGCAAAAAACTCCTTTTGAAAAAAGTTCAAACTATTATTCAACTCGTAAATTTGAGCATTAGAAAATTTAGAATGAATAAATAGATTTTTAAGTATAGTTATTTTTTCTTCATAATATGTAGGAATAGTAATTAATTTATGAATTTCCTCAAAAGTAACATATCCTTTATTATATAATCTACACAATTTAATTGCTTCAGTTAAAACTTGTTCAGCTTTATCTAGCCAATATGATTCGGTATTGTTTTCAGAAAAAAGTAAAAGAATAGTTTTTAATCTATTTGCCAAAACTTGAGGTTTTAAATTTGGTTTATGCAAAGGATTATAGCAAACAGAAGATAGTAATTCTATAATTATTAAATCACTTTCCAAACCAAACTGTTTAGCGTATTTTTTGACTTGATTATAATAATTCCCCTTAACATCTAAAATCAACATACCAATTTTTTTTGAAGGATTATTTGAATTAAATTCAAGTAATTGTTTTGTAAATGGATACATACAGCTAGAAGTTTTGCCAGATCCAATGGTCCCAGTAATTAAAAAATTTTGATATAAACCACTTTCTGGAAGATAAATTTTTTTATTTGTCTCAATATCTTCACCAATTAATAAATTCAAACTAGAATTTTGTGTTAAAAAAGAAATCTTAGAATTAAGAGAGTTTTTTGAAGAAGTTTTTGATTTATCATAAAGCAAATTTTTTGAATCATAGTCAATTTTATTTTTTGATAAATCTATTTTTTTTCTAAAAAATTTAATTATCAAGAGAATTCTAGAATAAATAAAATAACTTATTATAAATTGTGAAAATATAAAGATAAAAATATAAGAAATTTTTAAGAACTGCCACAAATCTGGATTACTCGAACAAATATCAAAAGGATGAATCCCATAAGTTATAATTACTTCCTGAGCAGTGTATAATGGATAAAGTCGGTTAAAAACTAGAAAAGAACAGATGCTAACAAAAAGTAAAGAAAAAATAATTAAATTTAAATATCTCAGAAAAAGACCTCCTTTCAAAAACAAATAAAGCTGTAAGTTATGTAATAATATATGCTGTAAGCATATAAAATTAAATAAGCTTCTTTTTGATTTTCAATTTTGCACCTTGCTGATTATGGAAAAAAATGATATCAAAAATTGTGTAAATTGAATATAAAGTGATAAAAAGATAAATAATATAAGTAATAAAAAATAAATTAATTAGATTAGATATAATATCACCGCCTTACAATTTTTACCATTTTACAATAAAATTTTTGATTTGTCTATACTTTTTTTAAAATTTATGATAAAATATTTTTAATTATGTTAAAATTCATTGATATTTAAAGGAACTGTTTAAATAAAAAAAGAATTTTAATAATAAATAAAAGAAAGGAATGTGAAGAAAATGGAAATTAATAAAGATACAAGAATAGGAGAAATCTTAGAAAAAGCACCAGAAAAAGCAGAAATATTATTAGAAGTTGGAATGCATTGTATTGGTTGTCCAGCATCTCAAATGGAAACATTAGAAGAAGCCTGCCAAGTTCATGGAATTGACGTTGAAGATGTTGTAGAAAAATTAAATGCGTAAAAAACACAAAAAAATCACAAAAAACGAAAAAAAATTTCATAAATGTATTGACAATTATGAAAAAATGTTGTAATATTAATAAGCATTTGTTAATACTGCAATGTTTATGGGATATTAGCTCAGGTGGTATAGCACTTGACTTTTAATCAAGTTCTCCCGCGTTCGAGTCGCGGATACCTCACCAAAAGAACTAAATCATTTACAAAAAAATTATTTA
>CALXYG010000064.1 GCA_944392885.1 uncultured Clostridia bacterium | reverse complement strand
GCAGAAATTAGTGTTGCAATTTGGTCTTTATTTATATTAACCCCATATATTTCTTTAAGAGTTTTTTCAATATCTCTAAGGCTCATACCTTTAGCATAAAGTGCAATACACTTATCTTCAAAACCAGCTAATGTAGTTTGACCTTTTTCAATTACTATTGGCGTAAATGTAGCTTCCTGTATATGATAAACTAAAATTGACCCCCGAATATAATTGAAAATTGACCCCTTTTACCAAAAATAATATAATTCCTTATGATAAATCAAGTAAATCATAAGGAGGACGAAAGGATGATGAAATTGGGTCAAAAAATAGAAATATTAAGAATGTATTTTGTGGAAGGTAAAGCTAAAAAGGAAATAGCCAGAAAGTTAAATGTTTCAAAGAATACTGTAAAATCATATATAAATGATTTTTTGAATTCAAAAAGAGAATTAATTAATTCTGGAGTATCTAAGTATGAATTAATTGAAAATATAGTTGATAAACCAAAATATAAATCATCTAATAGGTGCCCTAGAGTTATGACTGATGAAGTAAAAGAAATCATTAGGAATTTTCTGAGAGACAATGAAATTAAACGTAATACTGGTAAATCGAAAATGTGTATGACTGCTCAAGACATGTTTGAAGCATTAATAGAAAAAGGATTTTCTCTAAGTTACACTTCTGTTGCTCAGTATGTTCAAAAATATAAAGAGAATGAATACACTTTTGAAGCTTTCATTAAACAAAATTACGATTATGGTGATGTTTGTGAGTTTGATTGGGGTGAAGTTAAACTTACCATTAATAGTATAGATGTTAAATATAGAATGGCTGTATTTACTATGGCTAAATCTAATTTTAGATTTGCATACCTGTATAAAAATGAAAATTCTCAAAGCTTTGTTGATGCACATATTAGATTTTTCGAATATATTGGTGGTGTACCTAAGTGTATGGTTTATGATAATATGAAAGTCGCCGTTGCTAAATTCGTTGGTAGAACTGAAAAAGAAGCAACTGAAGATTTAAAGAAATTATCTGTATATTATGGCTTTAACTATAGATTTTGTAATATTCGTTCTGGAAATGAAAAAGGTCATGTGGAAAATAGTGTTGATTTTGTTAGAAGAAAAGCTTTCGCTGGAATGACTTCATTCGACAATGAAATTTTTGCTTTTAATAGATTAGCTCAAAGGCTTGAAAAATATAACAATATTAAAACTAAATATTTAAATAATAATTCACCTACTGATTTATTAAATATTGAAAAATCATATTTATCTAAGTTGATACCTACATATACTAATTGTATTGATTTAACTTTAAGAGTTGACAAGCTTTCCACTATTTCATATTTACAAAATCGTTACTCTGTTCCTGATTACTTAGTCCTAAAAGCCGTTGACGTTAAGGCCTTTATTGATAGATTAGAAATATTTTTCAATAATAATCTGGTAGCCTCTCATACTAGATTATACGGCAATCAAGAATGGAGTATTGACATTCTACATTACACTAAAACTCTTAGTAGAAAGCCTGGTGCTCTTTTGGGAAGCATTGCGTTTGAGCAAATGAATTCCACTTTGAAAGAAATATATCATAATTTCTTTAATAATAATTCTAAATCATTCATTGAATTACTTTCAATTGTAGGTAACTATGATATTACTTCTGTTCAAAATACTATTAATATTTTAACACAAAAGTCTATTGAAGTAAATGTGGAAAATATAAAAATGATTTTAAATAGAAATAATGACTATTCTAATGTTACTGTTCCTAAGTCAAACTTGCAGGAAGAAATTGAGAATAATTCAAGGAGACATTTGGCTATGTATGATTCAGTTATAGGAACTTCTAATGTTAAAGGGGGTGTTGCTGTATGAGTAAAGATACTGAATATGATAGTATTTTACAAAACATTAAAGATAATTCTAAATATTTAAGATTACCATATTCTTACCATAATTTTAAACAATTAATAGAGGAACACTCTAATTTAAACTCTTCTATTGTTCAATTTTACAATGATTTGCTTCAAAAAGAAGCTGATGTAAGAACTCAAAATAGTAAAGAAAATAGAATTAGGCATGCTAATTTCCCCTACAAAAAATATCTATCTGACTTAGTTGTTCCTTGTTTACCTGAAGATGCACAAACTAAATTACAACTATTAAAGACTCTTGAATTTATTAAAAACGGACAAAATGTAATTCTAGCTGGAAATCCTGGTACAGGTAAAACTCACATTGCAATAGGTTTAGGTATTCAAGCTTGTAAAGAAGGCTTTAAAGTGCTTTTTACTAGTGCTCCTACTTTAATAAATAAACTAAAAGAATGTAAATCTAATAGAACATTGACATAAATACAAAAACAATTTGAACAATATGATTTAATAATACTAGATGAACTTCGGCTACATATCATTTGATAAAGAAGGAGGTGAGCTACTTTTTACGCACCTATCATTAAGAGCAGAGCGAAAAAGCACAATCATTACTACAAATTTATCTTTTGAAAAATGGGAAGATATATTTAAAGATCCTGTTATGACTACTGCAATTATTGATAGAATTACACATAAAGCAATAGCTATTAATATGAATGGAAACTCATACAGATTAAAAGAAACACAAGAATGGTTACATAAGAATATTTAAACTATATTTTTTTATCTTAAAGGGGTCAAAATTGATTTGTAAAAGGGGTCAATTTTCACTTGACAAATACAATCACTCAAATGATTATCTATAAATTCTTCAATTTCATTATCTTCATATCCTTTTAAAGCATCAGATTTTAATATATCCACTATATGTTCTTTATGGTAATTTAAAAATTTTTTACTCTTTTTATGTTTTGTTATTAAATTTGTTGTATAATATATATGGATATATTCATCAGTTTCTTTTACAGAGACTGATTTGCCTATTAGGTATGTTGGGACAGAGTATTTTTGCCCTTTATATGTAATCATAGATTCTTTGGATACTTTATATTCCTTTGGCGAGGTTGTGTAAGCATTCAATACTTCTTGATTGGAATTAGTGGATTACCTGCTCATTTGCATTTAGAAATTATTATTAACGGTACAGAAGTAGATCCATTAACTTATTTGCCAGAATTGTTAAACTAATTTTAAAAACAGAACTTGAAATAGTAACATACTATTTCAAGTTTTTTTATTAGTCCACCAGTGCAAAGCACATAGCATATGGTGAAGCCACTTTTCTTATTTAATAAGATATACCTTCCATAATTCTTTCCAATATTCCCACTTATCTTTTTTCTTTACGGAAATTGGTGTTACAAGGCTTAAATTTAGTATTTCCTGTTCTTTATTTTTTACTACAATATTTCCTACCTTTTTGTTTTTTTCTACAGGTGCTTCTAATTTTCCTTCACAATTAATCTCTATTGTTATTTGTTCTTCTTCTTTTACTGGATAATTTTCATAAGGAAACTCTTCTTCTATTTTAGGCAAAATGCTTTCCTGTTTTCCCTTTATTATTTCTATTTTATTTTCCTGTTGCCATGCTTCAAAAGCCTTTTCTACTTTCTTTTTTAAATCCATTTCAGAATAATTTTCATAAGTATATTCTATTATTTGTATACTATCTTTCGTTCGAATTTTTTTGCTATCTGCCCCAAGTACAACGGAAATAATATTTTTTCCGTTTCTTGTACACGATGTTACCAAACATCTGCCCGCATTATTGGTAAATCCTGTTTTTACTCCATTAATACCTTCTAAATTACCAAGCAATTCATTTGTGTTGTATAGTTCTCTTTGCTTACCATTAATTAAAATAGTTTTTGTTTTACAGCTTACAATTTCTGAAAATTTTTTATTTTTGAGTGCATAATCTGTAAGGATTGCAAGTTCATATGCTGTTGTATAATGATTTGGATCATCTAATCCATGTGGTGTTACAAAATGAGTATTTGTCAAACCTAATTGATTAGCTTTTTTATTCATTAGTTTAGCAAATTCTTCATAATTACCTGCTACTGTTTCTGCAATTTGTACTGCGGCATCATTTCCTGAACGCAACATTAAACCATAAAGTAAATCATTCATACTAATTTTATCTCCTTCTTTTAATCCTAATCTAGATCCACCTACTTTTGCAGCTTGTTTTGAAACTATAATTTTTTCTTCTAATCTACTATTTTCTAAGGCAATAATAGCTGTCATTATCTTTGTTGTGCTTGCCATTGCTCTTTTTTCAGTACAATTTTTACTATATAAAATTCTTTTGGACTCTCTATCTATCACAACAGCAGCCCTTGAATCAATCTTAGGTTCTTCTGCTACATTAGCTGCTGTTTGTACAACTTCTTCTTGAATTTGTTGTATATCTACTTCTTCTACTTCTAAATCATCTGCCATGCATGGAGTTGTTATCATTATAAATATCATCATAATAGTGCTTATTTTTTTTATCATAAAAAAATCACCTTTTATACTATATTCTAAAAAGGTGATTTTATAACCTATCTACCTATAAACATCTGCACATATACTTTCCCATATTTTGTACTATTTATAACTGCAATCCCGGTATAGTTGTAACTGTTATTTAAAATATTAGCTTTATGTCCTTCTGAATTCATCCAAGCATTTACTGCTCCTGTATTGCTACTGTTTCCAGCTATATTTTCTCCTGCTGTGCGATAAGAGATTCCATAATTTTTTAACATATCAAAAGGAGAACCATATGTTGGTGAAGTATGACTAAAATAACCTTGATTTATCATGTCTTGTGCTTTTGTTCTTGCTACATTTTGTACTTCATCATCAATTAATAATGCTGGTAATCCAGCGGCTACTCTTTGTTCATTTATTAAATTAAATGTTTCTTTCTCGTCATTTGTTAAATCTCCTATCATTTCCGTTTCAGAACTATTGTTCCCTATATTTGTGTTACTATCTGGGTAAATTGGTCTTACATAATCTTTACTAACTGCTCCTATGAAATCATTATCTGTTTGTACCACATACCAGTTACCAACCTTTGCAAATACTCTTATGTATTCATTTTTGTAAACTTGTGTTACCACTTTGTAATTTGTACTAGGTCCTGCCCTTACATTTAGTGCACTTGCTGTTACTAACCCAGTTACAAAATCTAACTTTTCATAATATTGCATACCTAAGCTATTAGCACTAAAAATCAATAGTGAAATAATAGCTAAAATAAGTATTAAAAGAAATAAACTCTTATGGTTTAAAATATTTTGCATCATCTTTTTTCCTCCTTCATTTTTTAAGGTACAATATTCCCATTTTTTTATATTTTATTCATTATTTTAAAAAAAATTTCAAAAAAAACGGTTTGGTAAAAAGAAATAATAACTTTTTTCAAACCGCTTTTATATTACTCTTCATAATAATCTTTTAATTTTTCCATAACTTTTTTATTTGCTTCAGTGTCATCTTTTGCTCCTAATATTTTTTCAGTTTCTCTGCTTGCCTGTAGCCACCCTGCTAAATTTCTCTCTTGGTCATCTCCAATATCCTCTATTTCAGTATTTAATAATCTGTTTCCTAATTCTAACATATCTTCATTACTATAACCGTTTTTTTCTTGGAAATTTTGCATTGCATCTAACATTTCCTCATCCTTTTGTTTTATTTGACTATTAAGTTTCGCCTTATCCGCTCTTCCTTTTACACCTTGCATCATGCCATAAGCAGCTTCTGCTTGTGTATAATCTCCAGTCAGTCCATATGCAATGGCTGATGAAACCGCCATTCCTGCTATTTTTCTAGCAAATTTTCCTCCATTTGGTGTTAATCCATTTGCATCTAGAATACCTTTTGCCACTTGTTTTACTTTTGAATTCTTTGTATTGTTACCATTGTTACCATTGTTGCTATTGTTGTTATTATTGTTGTTATTGTTGTTATTGTTGTTATTGTTGTTATTGCTATTATTGCCATTATTTCCATTTGGCATGGAATCTGGTGTTTTAATATTTTTAATAGCTCGAGCTTTCGCTCCTGCGTTTGCAGCTTTTGTACCAATTCTTTGTACCCTTGATAGTGCTAATGCACCTACTGCAGCAGCAGATCCTAGGTTGCTTGCTTCAAATCCAAATATTGATTTTATAATGTCCTCTGCTTTGTATATAACCCCGACCATAATTATGGTAATAAATATTTTCCCGAATTGTAATACCTCTGCATTCATAATAACAGATAAAATATTCTCAAGAAATAGCATGTATATAATACAATGAAATGGTTGTATTAAAACATTAAATGCAAATTCTTTTGTCCATTTATTAAGAGCTTGTGCCTTTCCATCTCCTGCTTTGTCAATAGCATAGGTAACTGTAATTAGTGGAGAAATTATAGCTAAAAAGCATATAGTTACAAAACGCTTGATATACACTACTAAAAATAAAAATGTCATTGCAACAAACATCAAATATAGAATAGATGCTGTAAATCCTTTTGTTAGACTTGCTGAAAAAAGTGCTTCTTGCAGAATTCTGCTAGTTAAGCTTTCTCCTGCTATAACATTTGGTTCTGTCTGTGCTACTGTCTCTAGTCTGGCTTGGTTAAATACTTCTACAATACCATCATTTAGTTGGATTATAAAAACCATTAAGTAATGAAGTATAAAAATTAAAACAAAACTTACTAACCAATCTTTAAACATTTTCTTATATTTTACCCTATCTTCTGCTATTGAGGATATCGCCATACGAATGGCAGTATAAATTAGTACTGCTAGAGCTAATGCAATAGCTAGATTTCGTATAGTATAATACCATTCTGATAAACTTGTTTTAATTTTATATAGGACATTTCCTTCTGAAATAGTGCTATCTCCTGAACTTTCAAAGTCAAAAATATTAATATCTGTTACTGGAACCTCATTAAATAAAATATGATCTAATGTTAAAAATTTGTTAATTCCTAAAAAACCTTCTTCACTTCCAATACTTGCTAATTGTGTTTCTACCAACTCAATAATAGCTCCTGGTACAATAATAAACAAAACACGTGCAGGCCAAAGCAAAATACCTGCAAGTGAGTCTATTGTTACAGTAAATGAATTAAAAATACTTTCCTGACTTGATATTGATGTACCTATATTATCATTTATAAATTGTTCAATGTAGCTTGGTACATTCTCCATAAATTCATTAATTTGACTGCTTGGCTCTATTTTGTTTGCAATTAATTTTATGTCTATAAAAAAGTCTCCATTACCTCCGCGTAAATTTACTCTTTAAATCTTGAAAATATTCCTGCAACATTTTGTTCTTTGATGTTTCATCTATGTCTCCTAGTTCTTTTTCTTTTTCTGTCTTAAGTGTTGCTAAATAATTAATTAGTAATACCCTAGCTGATTCTATATTAATTTTATTATCACTATACATTTCAAATTGTTTAATCATATTTCCTGAAATTTCTATTACTTTTTGGTTACATTCTTCTATATCTAAACTCCCATACTCAATACTTCCAGCTATCTCTTCTTGCCACGAATAATCATTAGCAAATTTTGATATATAATAAATCTTTTCTTCATTATTAGTATATTCTTGTAATTTACTTTCAAGCCACTGCTGAATTTTTATTTCAAAGTTTGCTATATCTGTTGTTACTATAATATTTGGATTTACAGCATAAATATAATAAGATTTTTGAAATATAATATTCATGAACAAAAATGTAATTAGAAATATAATTATTACTTTTTCTATTACTTTTTTCATATTCCTCTCCTATTCTAGTGGTAATGTAAAACTATAAAGTGATACGGCTTGTTCTATTTCTTGCTCTTTTAGTTCACTTTCTCCTGAATATGAACGCAATATTCTTACACTATTAAAATATATACCTGTCGTTTTTAATCCTTCATCATAAAACTGTGTACAAGAAATTGTAAAAGTATTACTGCTATTGGGCTGAACATATATTCTTTGCCAATTCTCATCAATAATCATTTCTCTGTTTTTACCTTCAACTTCAAAACCGATTTCATATGCTGTATTATCATCAGCTAGTACGATAGTGTGTTCTGTTTTGTTTTGAATTTCTATTGTATAAATTTCCTCTTCAGCCATGACACTTTTGTTTTTTACTGTAATTCTCATATATTGATCATCATACATAGCATCCATAGTTTCATCTCCAATGTATGATTTTACAGCCATTAATAATTTTCCATTTTGCTCTGTAAAAACAAATTTATCTTCAAAGTACAACAATGAGTCACTATATGTCATTCCTGTTGCTAAAATATCCTCGAATAAACGAACTCGATAAATGTATATTCTTTCATAATTAGAGTAATTTTGAATTGTGTAAACTTTTGGTGATGAAAACACATAATCAACATATGCTTTAAATTCATTTAGGTTCGGATATATTTTATTTCTACAGTTCTGACTAATCATTTCATATGCTTTTTCGTAATCTTTTTGATTACAATATTCTACATATTGTTTAATGTATTCTTCTATATCATCTTGCCATTTTTTTGGCATAGTTTCTCCATTTTCAATAATAGGTTCATATGGAGTATAAGTAGTAATTGGAGTATCAATAGTTAAATTCTGTAATATAATATTAATTGAAATTAATACAGACCATACTACAATAAACACTACTACTTTCCATTTGTGTTTTTTTATAAAGTTTCTTATTTTTATTCTTAAATCCGTAAAAAATAGCATCTCCTCACACCTTCTTTATATAGCTTGAAACGATAGTGTATAATCATTTAATGCATTTTCATATATAATGAATTTTTGTGTTATTTGGGTATCAAGTTCTCCTAGGTTTGTGATTGTCACAGTCAAAATATAATATTCTCCCTGTCTTTGAATATCTGTATAGTCTACTTTCATTAAATCTGAATAATTTTTCTGAACATATGAGCAAAAAGACTGTAAGCTTGGGAAAAAGTTTTGCTTGAATTCAGCGTAAAGAATTTGGTATGCCTGCTCATATTCTTGTTTTT
Source organism: uncultured Clostridia bacterium (assembly GCA_944392885.1). Lineage (GTDB taxonomy): Bacteria > Bacillota > Clostridia > TANB77 > CAG-508 > UMGS1754. Next base: position 41,298 of record CALXYG010000064.1, on the reverse strand, counting down.
CTATGTGTTTTAAATATTCTGCCAAATAAATTTGCATTCTTTCTTTTTCTCCTTTTGGACGCACAATATTTTTTATTTCTTCATCCCTTTGCTCAGTAGTTCGTATCTCCTCTTGTTGTTCAGTTTTAGTCAAATGTAAAATAATTAAAAGGAAAATCAAACAAAGAATAATAACACTACATATTACAAGTGCTCTTTTTATATTTGATTTTAAGTTTTTTTCTTTTTTCTTCATTTTCTTTTCCTCTTTTCTTCTTTACTTTATGGTAATAATGATTTTAGCATTGGCATTTAGAAATTTTTTATTACCTCATATTCGACCAGAATACTAGAATTAATTCTTCCTTCCGGACCTTTTGTATAAGTAAATTTCCAATTTGCCATATAATTACTATTTGCTGTTATAGTAAATTTGTCAGTTACTGTTATAGTGCCATCTTTTTCTTCTATTTCTTGTTCCACATTACTTTTTACAATGCTAGTAATAACATCTTGACTAGTTTTTCTATCACTACTCTCTATGTAATTTCCATTTTTATAATAATTTAGTACCTCTTCTTTTGCAGGTCCAAATTGTTCTACAAATTGGCTATATTCTTCATAACCTTCAACATATTTATCATAATTAAGTGTATATATTACTTCATCTATTTTTTTCATGAGTATATCCCCAAGGTATTCGAGATATTCCTCTTCAGTTATGCCATATGCACGATTTGTAATTTCCATCTTTACTTTTATTTCTTCTTCTAATTCTTTTAGTTTCTCTTCTTTTACATCTTCAATTCCTGTATAATATTCATCGTCAGTGGCAAAATATCTTGTTGCTCCAAGTAGTGTATTTGTTTTTGTAATGTCCACACCATTTAGTGCATTAATAATCGCTGATTTAGCAATACTGTTTCCTTCTAGACTATATAAATTTGTGTTTGTGGTTGAGTATTTTAGAAAATCTCTTTCTGAATCTGCTAATACACTTGCAACACTTTTTAAGCTGGAATAGTAAGGTGAAGCAATTTTGTTAAATACAACATTTACAATAGCTTGGCATTGTGTATAAGCTTCCTGTTTAACCATATCAATTTCGCTATTTTGTAGATTATATAGCATTATCTTTTCGTCATCACTTAAACGATATTTTCCTTCTCCATCATATGTTTTATGTTCCACATTCATATAATTTTGAATATTTAATAATTGTTTTGATACACTAAATAATCTTAATTCAATAGTAATAATATTGTCTTCTTGACTGGCTGTTCCTATTACTTGTCCTCTTTTTACAGTTGTTCCAACTCCTACACTAGGTTTCACATTTCCCTTTATATTTAATGTCATTCCAGCAATTGATATTGTTTGCTCATCATTGCTTTCAAACTCTATTTCAATTGTTCCGTTACTAGCTTTTGTAATAGTTCCTGATGCTGGTGCTACCAGATTCGCACTGTTTGCTTTATAAATCATTTTAGTGCAATCACTTTCTGCTTCTTCGTATACAGAAGGCCATGGTGTATATGGTATATAATCTGGCATTACATTATCTAATATTTTTTGTGTTGGTATTTCTACATTTTCTAGGTCGAATTCAAAATCTTCAAATAGTTCTTTTAAATCTCTTCTTAAATATATAATATTTTGTCTATCTGTAGATTTTTCTAATAGATTGTCTATGACTTGCAATGCTGTCTTACCCTGAATATACTGCTTACCTCCAGCAACTTTCTTCTCATTTAATGTTTGACTTGTTGTTTCTCCTGTTGTTTGAGCTTTTTCGTCATCAGTTGTCCCATTAAAAATATAATATTTGTCTTTTAACCAGTTTCTAATATACTGTGAATTGTCTTCAAAAATAGGATTGTGAATTTGTATAATGTCTGCTGAACGTGTTTCTTCCACATAAATTTTTCTAAAAAATTCATTTACTGTTTCATTTTCTGAAATTGCAGCCTCTGCTGGTAGCTGATAATATGCGGGATCTGGATTAGCAATAATATCGTATGAACTATCTTCTCCTACAACTTGGTCTGAGTTTGTAGCGACATTAAATATGTTTTCTAGTTTTTCCTTCTGTTCTTCTGTTGTTGCCTTTCCTAGCCAATTGTTCATTTGACTTGATATAAAATTATCAATTTCATCTTCTGTTTCTAATCCCTCTATTTCATCCTTTGCTTTTTCTATGGCATCTTCTTCTAAATAAGTAACTTCAGTTGATAATTCATCATACTCTGTAAAAAGTTCATTTATATTAGTAAGCATTTGGGCTAATTCTGTTTTTTTAGTGCTTATACTGATTTCGTCATCTCCTAAAAAATATTGATTGCGATACCAGTGATTCACAACTTTTGTAATATATGGTGTTGCTGTTGACACAATACTATCTTCATATTTCACTGCTGTTGCATATAATTCCTGTATTTCTTTTTCTCTGTAGCTGAATGTTGTATCTAATATTGTAATTTCAGAATTATTTATCATTTCTCTTATATTGTTTACATATTTTCTCTCATTACTAAAGGCCATGCCCGCAGAACTGTTTGGATTTAGTTTATTATAAATTGAATTTAAATCACTATAAAGTTCTTCTAAAAGACTAACTTCTCCGTCAACTGTAATATCTTCATCTATATATTTTTCAAGGGTAGCAATTATATTATCTATTGGTGATATTATAAAATTATTTTTTTTCGCTCTTAAAGAATTAATTAGGTTGCTATAAGTTGTACTTGTTACTATGCTATTTACTTCATCTTCTATTGCTTTTTCTATTATAGGTCTTATATATTCTCCACTTTCTTCTGACATAACAAATTTTAGATGCATTTGTACTGGAAATAAGTCAATATGTACTTTCGTATCTACCGCTGGAGATGTTGCAAATAAATAAACAAAATCTGGTGCACAAGTTCCTAAATGCATTGCAAGCAGTGCTTCTATTGGTTTTCCATATTTACATGTCCATCCATTTAAGTCGTAGGCATAAGAACTGCCTCCTTTTACATATCTCCAAAAGTCGTCTCCATTAAAGGTTTCTACTATAAAATAACGATTCTTTTCATCAATGGTAACCTGATACTCTATATTATCTTTAACCCATTTCACATTACTTCCGTTGTCTGGTTTATTTGTGTTATCTTCTAATATAATCATACCTGTACCGTAGTTTTCGTACTCACTAAAATCCGCACTATTTGATTCAAAAAAACTATCTACAACATTTTCAAATGCATATCTGTTGTTAGAGGACATTGCATTGAGCAAATTCTTACCAAATAAAAACTTTGTTTTTTCTTCTCCTCTAAGGCTTAACTCTATATTAAAATCTAAATTAATTGCAAATGTCTTTTTGTATTTATAATATGTCTTAATTGCTTCTTTTACTCTATGACGTATATCTCCTTCAGGTACGTTTGCATAGTATCGGTATATTTCTGTATTATCATCTGCTGGCTGTTTGTCACTTTTCTTTACATAACTACCATCTTTTCTTTCATAAAAATTATCTAATATCTCTTGGAAATACCCTCTTTCATTTCCATCAATAGGCCATACATCATTAAAGGCATCTTCTACCGCTTGCTCAGCATAAAAATCAGTGTATGTAGTGTTAAATATGGAAAATATATCATATGGCTTCCAATCGTCATTTGCAATTGCATAAGATTTTCGCTCTGCTATTAGATATGCTTCCAAATACTTGCTTTTAACACTTGTAATTTCTCCTCTGTCCGGCTGTTTAGGATTTTGGAAATTTTGGTCCTGATATGTTTTTTCTCCTTCTCTAGTAATCTCCTCTACAAAACCATAACCTTCTAAGTCATATCCCATATCTTCTAAATATTTGCATATATCTATCAGGTCAGATTGTTTTATTTCAAATCTAGTATCTACAAATAAATTTGTAACCCAACTTGTGATACTTTCACCAAGTTTTCCCAAAACATTTCCTGGTAGAGCTTGAAAAAATCCAACAAAACCAATTAAAATAAAAATTACAATTATTGCTACTGCTAACCAAAATATGATTGGGTTTTTTAGTGCTTTAATTGTACGCACTATATTTGCTAATGTCGCTCCCCAGTCACGTTTATTTTGTTTTTTCTCTTCATCCAAATTTATCACCTACTTTTTCCATTGCTTGTTTTTATCATTTCCAAATATAATAGTATCTTTTATCTTTTTCATCGCATCTTCTCCGTTCTTACTATTATTTTTATACATCTCTTCGATATGTGCTTTAAAATAAATCTCTGGTAATGAGTGTAAATCTTTCATGCTTGTTTTGTGAATTGTTTCAGCCATTTTCGCTAAGTCTTCATTACTCATTGTTTTATCGTGTTTTTGCCTAAAGTTTTCAGCAACTGCAATTAACATGTCCTCATTTGTCATATTGATAACTTTTTTCTTCATTCGCTCTTGTTTTATATTTCTACCTGTACTTTTAGCAAAATTATATCCAGTAGTAACTTTTAAAATATCCCTGTACCAACGCATTGCTTTTTTTGCTGTCCTTGGTGCATTTTTTAGATGTCTACGCTTTTTAACAGCTGGCTGCACAATTTGCCTTTTGGTTTGTTTTGGCTGAACATTGCCTGTTTTTTGCTTTGAAGTTTCTCCTTTTCGGTGCTTTTCTGCTAAAACTCTATATTGTGCTAACCCTTCCATAGAAATGTTGCTACCATCTGGCATTTTATTTGGAACAGATTTTAATTTTTTATTCACTCTCATATCATTAGCAGCACCTCTAAGCGCAACAATATTTCTCACATTGCTAATTGTTTTTGTTGCCAGTGCAATAACAGCTACTTTTTGTGCTAAACTTTTTGAGTTTGAAAATCCAAAAATTTCTTTAATAATTTTCTCTCCTAGGTAAATACTAAATATAAGTATAATAGCAAAAATCATGGCTCCAAAATCTAAATAATCAGTCTGGTTAATTAAATTAATCGCTGTTTTTACAAAAATCAAATAAATTAAACAATGAAATGGTTGTATTAGTACATTAAAGAAAAACTCTCTTAACCAAGTATCTAATATTTCAGAACGATTATTACCTATCTTATCAATTGAATATGTAACACTTATTAGCGGAGCTATTGTAATTAAAAATGCAATCGTTAGCATACGCTTAATGTATACTAGTAAAAAGCTACATGTCATAATAAGTAAACTACAATACATAATAATAGATGCAAAACTTTTGGTAAATGGAATTTGCCATATTTGAACTACTAATTGACGCATAAAGTCCCAATCTTCAATGGTTCCATCATAAATTGTTCTTACTAAAAGCTCATTTGCGTTAAGTGTAATTACTATGATATAATGCAAAATAAAAATAAGTCCAAATCCTATTACCCAATTTACAAGCATCGACTTGTATTTTGCCTTTACTTCGGCTGTACTGTTGATTGCCATTCTAATTCCGATATAAATTAATACTGCAAGAGATAGTACAATAGCTAAATTTCTAAAACTAATGTAAAAGCCTGCAATACTATTTCTGATAGATACTATAGCTTCTGTTGTTCCTTCCGGATTTTTAAAAACATTAATATCAACAAGTGTTAGTTTAGCTTCTCCTTCTACATTATTAAATAGTATTCTTTCTAATGTAACATTTCCGCCATCTCCACCAATAAGTCCAATTCCACCTAAGATTAAATTAATAATAGCACCAGGTATAATAAGTACAATTTTAAATGGAATTAACACTATTCCAAGTGCCCCATCTAAAATTCCTGTAACAAATTTGCCATTTAGTGGGTCATCCACATTACTTACTTGTGTTTGCACACCATCTAATGTTGTATCAGAAGGTTCTGATAACCATGTAATTAAATTCCATTGTGTTTTGTAAATATCAACTTCTCCATCAGTATAAAAAAGGTTCTCCATTTCTTCTATTATTTTTTCTTTTACCTCATCTGAAAAAGTTCCTGTTTCAATTTCTGTTCTTATGCCTTTAATATAATTTATTAATTCTTCTTCTTCATTTTGTGTTAGGCTTTCTATTTTTTTTCTTATTTTTTCTTCTATTCTCCTTATCTCATTTTTCACTTGTTCATCTGGTTTAATCGTAATTTGTTCATCTATTTCTTTTGCTAAATTTTCAATTTCTTCTTCTATGATTAATCCATCTAATGTGTAAAATGTGTCAATAATAGATTGTGTTCCATAGCTTGCTTGTGCGAAATAACTAGCATAAAATGGTAATGATTCATTTCTATTGGCAGCATCTGAGACTTCCAATATTTTCTTTAATAGGAAATCAACATAGCTTTCCTCAAAATATCCCTCCATCCCATGGTTCATTCCATCTTCTTCTCCTAAAATCCAATTCTTTAGTTCAACGATTCCATCTGTTTTATTATTATACATATTTTCATATAATGTATCAGCTCTACTACTAAATTCATACACATAGTTTTTCATCTCTGTCAGAAATTGTTTTGTTTGAGTATAGTTAGTATCTCCATTTTGCACATCAGCTACAATCATCTCTTTTATTTTTTCTTCTGTTCCTTTTCTAATTGCTTCCGTTAGTGCATCTCCTGTTGCGGCTTCATAGCTAGAAGCACAAGAGAGGCTTGGTATTATATTATTTAATAATACCACTGTAATGATACACCAACAAATTATTTGTTTTAGTTTTTCCATTAGTCAATTATCCTTTCTCATGCTCTATTTTTATCCTTTTTTATAATGCTATCTTTCATTGCTTGTATTGGGTCTCTTTCTCCTTCTGCTGCAAACCTTTTTTCAGCATCCATAATCCATGTTTTATAAACAATATCCCTTCCATCTGTTAAATCTTTGAAGGAACTATTTCGTATTGCTTCCATTTGCATTGCTAATTGCTTATTTGTCATTGTTGGATTAACACTTCTTCTATAATTTTCACTTGCCAACATGAACAAATCTCTTCCTCTTGGTTTCTTTCTCTTTACCACATTCTTTTGGTATGCACCATATGCAAATAAGTCTGTGTCTGAGCTTCTTCGTCCTTTTCCAATATTTTTAATTGTTCTCGATATTTTATTTTCATTTTTTACACTTCTTACCGACCTATTTGTTTGTGAACCATTAACTCTATCTGTTTCCACATTTGGCTTATTTGTAGATTCTTTTTCCTGATTTTTTTGTTGGTCTTCTTTTCCTTGTACATTTTGTTCCTTCATATAGTTTGATACATTTGCTTTTTGTAACACTTCTTTAGTCTCCGTTCCATCAGGCAAAATAGGTGGTACTTCCTCTTCTTCTTTTTTTTGCGCACTTTTTTGTACTCTTTGAACGTTACTAACAGCACTAGTAATCATAGCTCCAGTAAATAATTTTTGTGCAACACTTGATGATTTGTTAAAACCAAAAATAGTACGTATTATTTTCTCTCCTACAAAAATACAAATAATACAAGCAATTGCTAAAATCATAGCTCCAAAATTCAGGGCATCAGATTCATACATAATATTCATAGCAGCCCCCACGAATATCATATATGTAATACAGTGAAATGGTTGTATTAATATATTATAGCAATATTCCTTTAGCCATGTGTTCAAAATTTCAGATTTATTATTTCCAATCGTATCAATAGAATATGTTATTGTAATAAGAGGAGCTATTATTGTCAGAAAACAAACCATTAGCATACGCTTAATATAAATAATAAGAAAAACTAATGTAATAATAAGCAATATAGAATACATAATTGCTGCACCAAAACTTTTTGTTAATAACAATCCAAAACTTTCTATAAATAACCTGTTCATATAATCTTCTGATAATCCAACTATGCCACTAAGACCTCCGTCTGTTACTGCTTCTTCTTGTGCAAAACTATTAATTAATAAAGTGTTAGCATTTAATACAAATAACATAAAATAGTGCAACACAAAAATTAAAGCAAAACCGTACGGCCCAATTCGCTAGCATTTTTTTGTATTTAGCTTTATCTTCAGCTATACTACTAATAGCCATTCTAATTCCTATATAAACTAGTGTTGCAAGAGATGTAACAATAGCTAAATTTCGAAATGCAAAATACCAATTTGCCACATTTTGGCGAATTTCTTGTATATTAGTAGATACAGTTTCTCCACTTGCTGTACTGCTTTGGTGTAAAATATTTACATCAGTTAATGCTAGTTGATTAAATAATATACTCTCCAAAGTAACTACTTCTATTGTTCCACTTCCTACAGATGCAATTTCAGTTAATATCAAATTTGCCACCAGTCCTGGTGCAATTATAGTTAGTTTAAATGGATAAGTTAGTATTCCAAATACTCCATCTAATAGTGTTTTTCCGATTCCTATTAATGGGTCTAAACTGTCTGTATTAGATGCAAAAGTAAAGCTTGGCAAAAAAACATTTAATGTAATTATAACAATTAATATAAGACAAATTATTTTTTTAATGTTTTTCATATTTTGCCAAACCCTTTCTATAATATTTTTTTACACTTGTATGCTTTTTTCTAATTCCGTCATTTCATTGTCTGTTCTACTTGTCACATCAACATAGCTTTCTCTAAGTTTAATAGTCTGTTGTATAATGTTTCTTAAATCTGCCTGTATTTTCTGCCTTTTTTCATTTTCATCTCGGATTCTGGCTTTCTCTGGTAAATTAATGGATTCATTCATTTCCCCAAGATTTATAGCAACACCATCTATCTCTATATTATAATCTCTATGAATACTTCCTTCTCTATTAATGGCTCTTGTTAATATATTTGTAAAGTCGTCTACACTTAAATTGCTCATTATTTCTTCAACATTTTCATCTTTTGATAAATATTCTTCTAATGTTGGTGTTAGCTGTTCTTCTAAATCTATTGTTCTATCAGCTTCCTTCAAATTCATTCTATTCGCATAAATATTTGATTTTTCTTTTATCTGTTTTATGTCCTTTTGAAGTTGTTCTCCAAATTTTATTTTTAATACTTCAGGTTTTCCAGTTTCACGATTTAAAATTGCTCTTTGTAATTCTTCTTTAAAGTGATTAACAAGTTGAGTGTTGTTTATTTTAATATTCTCGTCCTGTGTATGTATGTTTTTTGCTACATCTACTACTGATTGAATAGTTAATAGATTTGTTTGTTCATTACTATTTCTTCTTTGTGGCATTTGTTCATTTCCAAGTTTATTTTTTCTCATTATGTAACTATTAACTGCTCTACTTACTTTTTCTTTACTTACGATTTTACTTGCTTGTGCTAATTTTATGTTTAATGCTTTTTGAAGATTCTCTATTCTTTTTTGTTCCTTAGGCTCGGTATTAGTATTGTTTAATACTCCATCTGGTTGATTATATAAATCGCTAATATCATTTCGTAATTTAATTTCACTGTTTAATTGTCCTTTTAGCAGCCTGATTTTTCCTCTGTCATGTCCTTTAAAAGTCTGACGTACATCCCTTTTGAAACCTTTTACCCCTCTAGAAAATATTCTTCCAAAAGATTTGGCAGTTAACCCTCCTGCAATTATATATGATACCGCAGCAGCTGGGCTTGTAAAAAACATTGCCATTCCTTTTCCTGTGTTTTTTACAGTTGCGATAGAAACATTCATGGCTTGTGTTGCATAAGTTCTACTAGATCTTCTTGCTTTTTCATATTTTGCTCGTTCTAGGTTTATTGCATTGTTTATGTTGCTATATGCTTTCTTATTTTCAGTAATCTGAGTTCCAGACATTTCTTCTTGATATCCCTTTTTTACAGCTTCTATTCCTTCTAGCCAATTTCTAACTGTTTTGTTATTTTCGCCAATCTTTTTAACTCCTGCAACAATTGGTTTCCCTACAACCACACCTGCAGCTTTACCTGCTACCTTGGCTGTCGCTGTTGTAAGTTTTGCACCTCTTCTAATCCATCTAGAAGCTATTTTATATGTAGCAAACACTTCAAATGCAGAGTCCATTACTTCTTTTAATGCTGAGGAAGATTTAAATCCAAAAATATTTTCAAAAATATCTTCTACCGCATCCATAAATTTAATTCCAATAATTAAAAATACACATGTACCAATCATATTTAATATATTTGTTTCTTTTATAATTTGGCTTACAATTCCAGCTAAAAATACAGTGTAAATAAGCGCATGTACAGATTGAATTAATATTGTAAAAGCAATTTCTTTTAACCACCTTCCAAGTGACTGTGAACGATTATCCCTAATTTTATCAAGTGCATAGCTAATTGCCACAAGCGGTGATAATATAATTAAAATAAAAACACTTAATAATCTTTTGATATATTTCCAAGCATATTTTATCATGTACCAAACAAGTGCCATATATAAAATAGTTCCATACCAGCCTTCTGTGAAGTTTACATTATATGCCATATCTAATACAGATTGGTAAAAATTTCCCATTTCTGCATTTTCTATTATTTTTGTAAAAATTCCTATAAAGAAATCATTTACCCATAATACTATTAGTATAAAATAGTGAATAAACAATACCATAAAAAAGCTTATAAACCAGTCTACTAACATCCTTTTGTATTGAGCTTTTTCTTCTGCAATATTTGTAATTGCAATTCGGATACCCAAATATATGAGAACAATAAGTAGAGCAGCTATTACAAAATTTCGGAAGGCATAATACCAGCCTGCTACATTTTCTCTTAGAGTAAGAATAATATTATCTGCATTTCCTGTATTGCTCTCTGATGTTAGTTCTACTCCACCAGCCTCATTCATATTAAATAAATTTACATCAAAGATTGGTACTTGATTTAATACTATTTTTTCTAGTGTAAGTGGTCCTTCAGATTCCTGCTTTGAAACAACTTCTACTGCTTGCGATATCCATGTTTGTACCGTATTAGTTATTCCAATAAATGGGATTCTAAGTATTCCTGTTATCAGTCCAATAATATAATCAACAACATCTCCAAAAAAATCTATTATTTTTTCAAATATGTTTGTTCTAGAAGTTCCCAAACTTCCAATAGGATTTGCAATTCCTGAATAATATAAAAAACCTGTTGTTTCAACTCCCATTACACTTGTGAATTCCCCATCCCATGTTGAAATAACTCCATTTGGCCATCGAATTATCTTTGGTTTTTCAGGTGTCCAATTTGGATCTAGTTTTTCTGGTTTTATTCTAGATACTGTTCCATATCTTTGTACAGTTGATCCGTTAGAATTAGCTGTTCCACCAGCAGCTCTGATCATAGCTGGTGTTATTGCTTGTCCTTTATACCTGTCACACCCAACCATATTATCGATACCAAAAACATAAGGGGCTCCATTTGTATGGATTATCTGGTGATTTCCATCTGCATCCATTCCTATATATAACATAGCATGCCAGTGATAACCAGACCCTGTGATAACATCACCAGGTTGTAATGGTTCATCATCTGGTACCCTATTAAAGTTACCTCTTGATGGATTAAAAAAACCGGTTCCTCGAATATTTCCACCTCGGCCCGTCTCTGGATCCCAAATGTCAGCTCCTGTTGCCTGATGCAATAAACCTGCACAAAGTGAAGCACATGAAACATACATTTGTTTTATATCTGAAGCATCTAATTTTTCTTCATCATTTTGATAATAAATACCTGAATGATTTCCGCTTATACTGTATTTATGAGCTGCTACATTATAAGTTCCATAGTATTTAAGAGTTTCTGAAAAATAAGCACGTATATACGCACTCAGATAACCTTGTTGCTCAGTTGAAAGTCCCACAAGGTTATCTCCTGTTATTGTACTTTCTTCCAATGCATATGCATAAGGGGATAGTATTTGCACGAGAATTATTAAAGTTAATATGATTATAATTACATTTCTCAGTAATCTCATAACTAAACCCTTCCTTTTTATTTCATTTCTAGTGTTGTTTCGTCATAAAATATAATATTTTCTATTACTTTATTTATTTTATATTCTTCTGTACCTGTTATAATAGCTGTTAATTTTCTAGTACTTGCATTATAGCAGAAAATTCCCTCTCCTTTTACAGAATATAAGAACTCATCATCATTTAACCAGCCATATGTATAAATTTGTTTATGCCTAATAAGTTCTGAATTTGGCTCTGTTTGGTTTTTAGAAATAAATTTCACATCTCGAATACCTTTTCCAGTTTCATATTGGTAAATTAATTCATACTTTTCACTTATATTTTCAGTAAAACGGTAACTTATTCCAGCTGCTTCTTCCTTATAATCATTTTCATCTTTCATTGTTATATATTCTTCTAAGTAATATGATTCTCTAATAGTCATTCGATCTATTTCCCTTAAATTTACTAAATCCTCATTTGTATGTAGATAAACTTGATTTGGTAAATTATCATATGTTAGGTTTTCTAATGTTAAATCTTTTCCAACATGTCCTTCATAGTTATTGTAAAGGATAATACCATTTTCTTCACCTACATCAAATTGAACACAAATTCCTTTTATTGCATATTCTAATTCAATATAATCTACATCATAATCAAATTTATTGTAGTCTTTCCATAAGCTTGAAAGTTCTGTTACAAATTGTTTAGCATCCTTATTTTCTTGAAAATTATTCAATAATAGTAAAAACTCATCAGTTTGATAATCTTTTGCTCTTGGATATACTGAAACATGATCATTGAGGAAAAAAACATAACACTCTTCTCCTTTGTAGCCAATCATGCTTTCATACCTGAATGTTGGTTCTCCCATTTTTTCAATGATATCTGTTTGACTGCTGTTTACCCCTAAATTATTTATTATTTCACTTTTATAATTTAGTGTAAAAATAAGATTATAAACTTTACCTCCCAATGTCTTTAGTTCTAAACCTTCATCAAAATAAATATCATATTCATCACATCTGCTTTCAACACTTCCTAAGTTTACACTACCTGCTACCCAATTGTTTGTTATAAATTTGTTTATTTCATCTGCTTGTATTGTCATCTCTGTTATCTTTTCTTTTTCAAATTTAGTAGCTTGTATTTTTGATTTTTCTTTTTCAAAATAATTTAATTCTCCATTTATGTATATATTTTCTATCTTTTTACTTTTCTCATCAATAATCACTGCCACTACTAATTCTCTACTAGAATCAATAAACCTATAACTTTGATTGTTCATTAACTCAGTTATATTTAATATAATGCTGTTATAATAGTCCTGATTGGTTCTTTCTTCTGTTAATAAATCTCTTCCAAATGTTACATATATATCTTTTCTAAATGGTTCATCTGTTGATGTCACGACTTTTATGTCCTTACAATCATAATATTTTAGTAAGTCCTCAATCGAAGAAATATTAGATGGCATAATTGACTCACTGTCTTGCTGAAATGTCAAAATTTGTATTATAATGCGTATTAATATTATAACAAGAATTATTAAACCAAATATAATTCCTATTTTTTTTGCATTTTTATATCTTTTTTTCTGCATCATATCACCATCCTATTACCCTTTTCTTTTTAATCGTCTAACACTTGCTGTTCTTTCAATTTTAAAAATCATTCTTACTAATTGCTCTCCTCTTGAAAGTGCTGCCAAAAAGATAATAGCAAGTAGTGGTGCTCTTTCCATAATTCCATATACAGAATACATAAAGATTAAAAATAGTAATGCATGCAATGGTTGAATAAATAAATTAACTAGAAATTCCTTCATCCATGTTTTATAAGCTTGTGCTTGGTTATCACCTGCTTTGTCAATAGAATATGTAATTGTAATAAGTGGTGATACAACTACTAAAAGTCCAACAGTTAACATCCTTTTCAAATACATGAAAAAAAACTTTAACTGATAAAAAGATAATATTAAAAAAACAACTGCGAGTGTAAAGCTCTCCCAACTATTACCTTTAGCAATTTTTGTCATTAATCCTTCAAACCCATTTCCATTTTCGTCAATTTTTCCATAAAGCAGAGTAGTTTCAAAATTTAAACCTTGTTGTGTTTCTATATTTGTATTTGCTGGTTGCCCCACAATTTTTGTATTTTCTGCTACAGTTCGTATAATTCCTACACTAATATCACAAACGTTCATTGCTATTACCATAATATATGGTAATAACATCAATAAAACAAAACTAGCAACCCAATGAATTAACATATTTTTATATTTCGCTTTTTCTGATGCTATAGTAGAAATTGCCATTAATATTCCAATGTAAATTAGAACAGCAAGTAATGATACAATAGCAAAATTCCTCATTGCATAAAACCATTTTGCTACATTTTGCTTAACAAGCACATTTGTGTTGCTAGACATATATGCTGGTTCTCCTACTTCCGTATGTTCTGCAACATTCATAAAGTCAATATCAAATAACTCATATCGCCCAAACAATAAATCTTCAATTGTAAATAGCTGTACTTTTATTCCTGTATCTGGTTGAATTGCCAGTGCCAGCAAGGAGCTGATTACCAAAGGTATAGCATAAACAATATAGGTTAATACTGTTCCAATTAAATTGTTTGTACCAGTTGTCATTTTCACAGATGTTTGTACACCGTCTACATCTACAATTCCATTTGAAATCTTGTTAAATGATTCTAAGTCAGTTGCCCATACGCGATTTTGCAATATGGTGGTAGATAAAAATATAAAGATTAATAAAATCGCGATAGGTTTCTTCATGGTATCTCCTTTCTCTATTGTATCATTGCTATTTAAAGTTAATCCTTCAATTTACTATTTTTGCTTTTCCTTCTTCATTTCAGCTAATTTATTCTGGTTTGTTTCTACGAATTCAAACTCTTTCTTAGTTGGTTTAATTGCAATAATGGCAGTATCTTCTCCTACCTTTAATAGTCCTTCTCCTCTGTTACAAGTTGTTAAAAAGTATGCCTCTCCTTCACTTAATTTAAACACTTCTTTAATATATTGAATTTCTGATTTGTCCTGTGCTAAAAATAACTTTGTATCAGATGATGTAAGTACAGCTTGTACTTCTGGTTTTTCATAAAAATCTTGAAACTTTTGTGACATTACTGCCAATGAAACATTTCTTTTTCTTGCGCGTCTTGCCATTGTATTTAAAAAGTCCACAGCTTCTGGATATGGGAGTAACATCCAAGCCTCATCTATTAGCACCCTTTTCTTTGCAGCCTTTTCCCTATCCTCACTATTCTTTTTAACATATTTTTCCCAAATCCAAGAAAGCAATATTTGTTGTGCAAGAGGTCTTGCAAATCTTTCCTCAAGTTGAGATATGTCTAAGTTAATAAATGGTACCCCATCTAGTAATTCAAAAGTTGATTGTCCATCAAAATATGCCATCTGTCCATCATAGTCTCTAATATACTGTCTCATTACCTTTGTTAAATAACTATAATGAAATCTATAATCAGGGTTATCATTGCTCTGTGCATTATTTAATAATCTTCGATACCAGGACCCAATTGTTGGCATATCTTTTTTCTTTCTTCCCAAATAGTCATTGTTCCTAATATTATTATCTACATATAAGCTCTCAACATTATTAGTAATACCAATTGCCGCATATTCTTGTGCAACAGATTCAGCAATAATTTGCTTTGTAAGTTCATTTACTTCAGTACTTCTAGTACTTCCACGAGCCATTGTTAAAAGAGCTTGAGTTACGTCTTCAACTTTATTTTCTACGTTTAACATGGTTCGCTCTTTACTTGTAATTTCATCTTTTACTACTTCTGGTTCTATGTCAAATAAATTAATAACTGTATTTGAATTTGGACTAATTGTTACATTTACTCCTCCTAATGCTTCTGCAACTACACCATATTCGCCTTCTGCATCTAAGGCCAAACTTTCTATTCCCATTAAAACAGCTGAGCGAGATGTTAATGTTTTTATTGTAACACCCTTGCCCGCACCAGATTTACCAAAAATAACCATATTATAATTAGAAAGTGTTGGACTAAAATTATCAAACAATACTGGCAAACCTGTTTGCCTATTAAACCCTAGAGGAATCCCACTTTCATGTCCAACATCTGAAGTAAAAAATGGAAATACAGTTGCCATAGATCGCCTATCAAATGTATGTTCTTTCTTCACTTTATTATCACAAAATGGCATATTTGACTTGAATGCCTCTTCTTGCATTGCCCATGCTGATTTAACTCCAATTAAAGTCTTTGACATTTCTGCTGATAACATTTCTGTATATTTATCCAATTCTTCCATACTATAAGCAAATAATGTACATATAATACTAGATGAAAATAATTTATTAAATCCTGCTGCTATTTCATCACGTAATTCTTCTGCTTCTGCTCTTTTTTGTGCTAATATTCTCTCACGATTTATATCTCCTCTATCAAAAGCAACTAATCTTTCTGACTCTAATTCATTAATTGTTCTATTTAACTCTGTTTGTGAAGTACTTTCACTTATTGGATTAATAAATACTGAAATATTAACATCTCCAAATGTATACATACCTCTTAAAAATTCTGGAAATGTACACATTCTTGGAATAGTTGCAACAATCATATTTCGTACATACCTTGTTTTATTTGAAACAATTTCCATATCATTAGTATGACTAACATCAATTCCAGAAGGTGCAATTA
The DNA here is from genome assembly GCA_944392885.1 of uncultured Clostridia bacterium. Classification (GTDB taxonomy): domain Bacteria; phylum Bacillota; class Clostridia; order TANB77; family CAG-508; genus UMGS1754. The sequence goes on along the minus strand of CALXYG010000064.1, from coordinate 24,779 downwards.
AATCCTTCAAATTCTTCATATTACCCCTTATTATTTCTTCTGTCTGATAAGTACTTTTTACAACTTCTGCTTTTATTTCATTCTTCCTTTTTTCTTTTTTCATCTATTGGTCTCCTCCTTTACTCTTTTGTATTTGCTTTTTTGCTTTTAGTTCTTGTTCTTCTCTTAACTTCTTGTTTCGCCTCTTCAAAAATTTCAGGATCAATACTATCTTTATACTCTTCTAATAGTTCTAGTGATTTTTCTTGTAACATCCTCATTTTCTCTTCTTCTTCAGTTTCACTTCTTTTTTTGTCTGCATCTATTAAGGTATCTGTTACAATATCAACTGCCTGTTCTTCAATCTCACGATCTAATATTTCCATTTTCTTTTTTAATACGTCCTTTGATGTACTATACAGTGCATCATATTGAGCATCTAAAGCCTTTGATAATTGTAATGTTTCTGAACCATCACGATTGTATGCCACATAAAGCAATTCTGCCAATTCCTCTGAATCTAAAATTCTGCCACCTACTTCTGAAGAAGCAAGTAATCTTATGATAGATTGACACCTTGTATATAATTCTGAAAAACAAATATTACTAATTTCATCTTTTCCATATGTTCCTATCGATCCAAATTCAGAAGAATAATATGAAACAACAATATATGTTTTTTGTTGTAATACATTCTTATTTGAACTTAATCTAGCTACATAGTCTGTTATATCCATACCATATTCTAGAACATTGTTTTTTCTTCTTCTTTCGTATTCTAGTCTCTCTACTATTTTTTGTTCTCCTCTATCTGTTGCCTCTTTCATTTTTAAATCGATTAATTCTATTTGCTTACGAAATGTATCTACTTTATGTCTGTATTCTTCTACAATATCCCTTAAGTTTAAGCTTCTTGTTTGTATATATAGCTGAATTGGAAACCTTAATGTGTTTAGTAATTGTACAAATCCTTCTTCTACAGCAATTTTTTCTTGTTCAGATAGTAAATCATAATTTACCCCTTGACATTGAATAACCATAACATATTGCTGTCCATTTTTACGTACAATCATTCCATCCTTAATTTCATCAAATTCCATAAAACTATAAATAGATTCTTTTGGTATTCCATTAAATGTATTATTCTCTTCCTCCGGTTTTTTTTCTACTTCCTCTCGTTTCTTTCTACCACGAAACACCATAATAAGGTAAATACCAAATAGAGCAAGTGCAATAAAAATAAATATTAATAAAATAATGGTAAGCATATTAATTAGTTCCATTTTTCTTTTCCTCCTTTGTATACACATAAATTTTGCGATTATTTTTAAATTTTATATAGCGCAAAATAATTTGGTCAATTGACTCTCCACCAATTTTCTTAGTAACTGGTACACCTGCTATTGTTGGTATTTTTACAGTTCCACATATAAAGCCTATAAGTCCAAAAAATCCAATGGAGATCCAACCCATAGCCTCTAATCCACACAATAAGAAAATTAAATAAAAAATTAACCCAACTGCACCACCTATTAATGTGGTGATAAGTGATTTCACTGAAAATATGTATAGAATTCTTGATTCCCCTTTTACATTACGTGGTATATAATATGTTCCCATAAATTCCTCCTTCGTAATTATTTATAATATTTTATCCCAATGCGGTCATACCAGAAAATAAATTATAAGCAAGTCTCCAAATTGCATATGCTCCAATAATAACAATTCCTGCTATTACGAGTCCTACTAGTTTTGTTTTAAGTTTTGCTGCTTCTTCCGGAGTGGCAGTCATATATTTAATTCCTACAATAAGAATACCTCCAAGCACAATAGTCACACCTATTGTTGTAAGTATATTAGAAAGTCCGTTCTATTAAGGCATTCATATCTGAACCACTAATTAAACTTCCACCTCCGTTTTCACCTCTTAATATAAATTTATCTGCTGCATCTTTAATATCGCTCCAATTTAAAGACGCAAAACTAGGTACTGTAAATAAAATAATAAATAAACACATTATACTTACTATTTTTAAACATTTCATAAAATCACCTCATTTTCGGCATCATTCCCATTAATTAATCATAATTATAATTAATATCATTATATCGTTTTTCTGTTCTTTTTTCAACATTTTTTCGCAAATATCCAACCTAAATTCAAAATGTCATAAAAATGTAATATTTATATTTTAAATCGTCCATTAAATCGTATTGCAAATAGTAATCATCCCACGGCTTAGCCGTGGGATGATTACTATTCGTTTTTATACTATTTTAATATTTTATCCATGATGCCATTTCTGCAATAATTTGTATAATTCCGGTTGCACCATAAAATATTATAACTCCTATTACAAAAGGAATTAATTTCTTTTTTATTTCTGCTTTTTCTTCTACACTAGATGTTACATATCGAATACCTAGCCAAACACTTGCCGCTACTGCAACCATCGTTCCTATAATTTGTATAATTCCAATAAATCCCGTTATAACATTCGATAAATCGGTATCTATTCTAGGTGGGCTTATTTGATTAACAATATCTGCCGCAAGAGATGGAAATGTTATTATTATTAAAAATACACTTAAAAAAAATATTTTTGTTATTTTTCTCATCGTTCTTCTCCTCTTTTCTTATAAAACATAAAGCTAAATTAAATTTGCATTTTATGGTCTTGCAGTTAAAAAATTTGTTCTACAAGTGTTTTTATCAAATTTACAATTCCCACACAACAAAAAATAAAAAATGCTCCTATTACATAAACTAGTAAATGCTGCTTCAATTGAGCCTTTTCGCCTGGAGCAGCTAACATATATTTTATGGCAACTACAATCAACATAATACTTGCTATTCCTACACCTACTATAGAAATTACTGTTGAAATATTATTCCATATAAAATTTATTGACTCAGTTACTGTTGGATCAACTGCAGGAGGCTTAGTTATATCATTAATATCCATTTTGGCATTTACAGGGATTATTAAAATATTTAATAATATACCAATTACCAAAATTGTTATCATTATTTTTTTCTTCATACTCTTTCCCTCCTTTGTTACATTACATACAAATCACGCTTCTTTGAGATTTTTCCTCTACCCATTTAATTAAAATATATATATCTAAGTTATCGAAGAAATAAAAAGATTTTCTGTGTAATAATCCTTTTTTAATTATAGGAAATGCGATTTTCTATAGTTTAAAAAAAGTGCTTAGCGAAAAGCTAGGCACTTTTTAGCTTTTTATTGTATTGTTATATTAGGTTTTAGTCCGTTTAATCCACTATCACCTTCACCAATAATGTCATTACCTAAGGTTTTAATAAGTTGTAAAACTCCTGTTGCACAAAGTAATAAAACCGCTCCTATTACATATACAACCATGTGTTTTTTTATTTCTGCTTTGTCATTTGGCGCTGCTGACATATATTTGATTGCAACAACAATTAATAAAATAACTGCTACAGTAATGCCAATACTTTGGGCAACTGTTAACGCTATTGATAGCGCGTTGTCTACTGATTTTGTAAAACTACTTCCACCTGACTCTGTTATCTCTGTGTTATTTGCAAATACTGGGCTTGTTATCACTGCTACCATAACAAAAGCCATTAATAAAATAGACAATCCTTTTACCATTTTCTTTGACATAATAAAATCCTCCTTTTATTTAATTAAGCTGTCTTTTTTACCTTTATTTTCTTTATTATAATACATTCATAAAAAAAAAGCAACATTTTTTGACGCAAAGGCGAAAAAAATGTTACTTTTTTCTCTTTTTTATCTACATAACACTTAGTAATGTATACATCTTTTTTGGTTTTTTCTTATGTTTCTTACTAGCTTCTTGGTAGTACTTTGCAATTAGTTCATCTAATTCAATACTTATTTTATATACTATGTTGTAGTCCTCACCTTCTTCTATGCTTTTGTTTAGCTCTTCTCGTAGCCTGCAAATTTCGTCATTTATCATAACTACTTCTCTCCTTTTCACTATTTTTTCTTTTGTATATTTGTAAAATACCATATTTTTACAGCTTAGTCAATAAAAACACAACATTTTTCTTTACTTTCGTGCTACAGTTTTCCACATTTTATGTGTACTTGCTGTTTTTTTACCTTTTCTTTCTTCTTTTTCGTCAAAATTATGGAAAACACAACAAAAATTGCAATAGATAAAATTTGTGAAATTCTGTAATTTCCTAACATTAAGCTGTCGATTCTTAACCCTTCTACAATAATTCTTGTTAAAGAATACACACTTAAATAAATATATGTGATTTCCCCTCTAAATTTTCTCTTTTTTTGGTAAAAAAGTAAAAATATGAATAATGCTAACATAACCATAGATTCATATAAAAATGTAGGGTGTACTTCTTTGTATATACCATGTTTCCAAATTCCCATTCTTAATATTCCAGTGCTTTCTATACCATAAGCTTCTATATTTATAAAATTCCCCCATCTTCCAATAGCTTGTCCGTAATGCTAATGCTGGTACCAAATAATCTAATAAATTTAAAAAATTAATTTTTCTTTTTCTTGCAAATAAATAACAAGTAATGGATCCAAATATAATACCACCATAAATCGCTAGTCCACCTTGCCAAATGAAAAAAATCTGTATCGGGTTTTGTGCGAAATAATCAAGGTTGAATATAACATAATAAAGCCTTGCTCCAACAAACGCCACCGGTATTATATATAAAATTAAGTCTGATACATCCTTAAACAATATGTCATATAATTTATCTTGTTTTTTGTAAATAAAAATAGCTAGAGATATAGCAATTACAATAAAAATAGCATACCATGTTATGCTTTTTCCTAATATGGTAAATGCTATTTTTGAAATGTTTAATTCTATGCCTAGTCCCGGAAAAATAATTTTATTCACTTTCTTAACCTCCGCTTCTTTCAAGCTAATATTTTGTTTTTTAACTCTTGTTTTACTTTTTCGGTGGCATATAACTTTTGTTTAAAATATCCCATAAAATTCATATTGTCTCTTAAGAAACTATTTTTCCACAATGGATATAATTTCTTTTTCTTCTTTAAATACTTCATTTAACACTTGTTGTGCATATTCTTTACTTACAGTCTCATATTCTTCTAAATATTCAAAACTATTAATCCCTTTAAAATAATCTGCCAAAAACATACGCGCTATTTCTGCTACATCATTATATTCTTTAATATATTCTCCATATATTTTCTTTTTATTTCTTTCAAATTCTTCTTTTTTTATTCCTTGTTCTTTTATTCTCTGAATCTCCTGCTTTAATGCCTGTTCCACTTCTTTTGGATTTTTAGATTGTCCACTAATCATAACATGAGCATATTCTTTTGAAAATTCGTAATCTAGTTCTAGTTCTTGTTTTAACAACCCCGCCTCATATAATTTTTGATACAGCTTTGAGCTTTTTCCAATTAGCATCCCGAAGTAAAATCTCAATTGCTATATGTTTTTTTATAATATCCTTTGATGGTTTGATATCTTTATAGCCAATAACAAAAACTGATGTACTTACTTCCATTTTTTTAATAGTTTCTTTTTTTGCAATATCTTCAGGTTCATCTGTTGAAATACGTTTAATTTCAGCTTGCTTTTCTCTTGGAATAATTCTCTTTTTTATTTCTTCTATAATCATATTAGGTTCAAAGTCGCCACAAACTACCATTGTGGTATTAGATGGATGATAAAATGTTTTATAACAATTAAAAAGTGTTTCTTTGGTAATTTGACTAATTGTTTCAATTGTACCTGTTATGTCAATTTTAATTGGGTGATTTTGATATAAGCTATTTAATGCATTTAAATATACTCTCCATTCTGGATAGTCTTCATACATGCGAATCTCTTGCCCAATAATTCCTTTTTCTTTTTTTACATTTTCATCTGTAAAATATGGGTGTTGTACATAGTCCATAAGTTCGTCAAGTGCCTCATAAAAATTATCTGTGCACTCAAATAAATAGGCTGTATGGTCATTTGTTGTATATGCATTTGCTTCAACTCCTAGTGCAGTCAATACGTCTAAACTATTTGTGCCATTTTCCTGTTCGAACATCTTATGTTCTAGGAAATGTGCCACCCCATTTGGCACTTCTGTAATTTTAGTTTGTCCTGGTATAACAAATTTATTGTCAATAGAGCCGTAATGAATTCCCCAAATGATATATTTTTTATTAGTTTGTTGTTTGGGAATACACATAACAGTCATTCCATTTTCTAACTTTTCAATATAAACTTTTTCTTTTACTTTACTGTTCTCTATTACTTGCATAAGTTTCCCCTTTCGTTTTATTGAATTCTTCTTTAAATTTTAGTTTTTTAGAAAATAAATTGTATTAATTTGAATTTTATTTGCTATATCTACAATTTCTTTTTTTGTAATCTTTTTAATTTCCTCCTGATATTCTACTAAACTAGTGCTTAACCCTGATAACTCTTGTCCCATATAATACGTAATCTCAGTATCTTGTTCTTCTTCAACTGCTTTTATTCCATTTAACATATATTTTTTTGCATTTTCTATATCTTCTTCTGTAAAATTTCCTTTTTTCATATCTTCTAATTGTTCTCGAATAATTTTTAATGCTCTTTCATAGTTTTCTATTTCAATCCCGCATTTAACAAAGATATTATTTTTTTGCCTTGTATAGGTTGACCTTGCCGAATAGGCTAAACTTGCTTTTTCTCTTACATTTTGAAATAATTTGGAAGTTGCACTTTCTCCCAAAATCACATTATACAGACTAATAGCAAACCTCGCATTTCTTCTGTTTTCTAAAATGTCTAGCCCTAGTATTAATTTTCCTTGTGCTATATCTAAAGCTTCTTGAATGTTTTTTTCTTTTACTGCCTCCTTTTGTTCTGTTTCCTCATTATTAATAACATATTGTGGTTTATGTGGTTTTATATTATAAATACTTACATATTGTTTTATTGTATCATATATTTTTTTGCTATCTATATTTCCTGATACAAAAATATCAATTTTTGCATTTTGTAAAATTTCTGTATATCTATCATACAGTTTTTTACTGGTAATATGATTTAAATCTTCTTCATTACCATATTTATATAAAGAGTATGGTTTACCTTCATACATTACTTCTATACATTTATCTTGTGCATATAATTCTCGATTATCAATTTTACTCCTTATCTTCTGCCTAATATTTTCTTTCTCGTTTTGCACATACTCTTCTAAAAAAATGCCGTTTTTTACTAAAGGATTAAATATAATTTCAAACAATACCTCTATTTGCTTTTCTAAAATATTTTCTTGTTTTGGCAAAAACAAGTCATTAATTGATTCTGTATAAAATTTAATAACATGGTTGTCTCCTGTTTTTTCAATTCCGCAATCAAATGTTGTTCCATACATTTCTTCTAGTTTTATACTAATTTCCTCTTGTGTTTTATATTTCTCTGTCCCCCTCCTTAATACAGCCGGAATTAAACAATCTATTGTAACTGTTTCTTTTTCTAATGGAATACTTAGAAAAACAGCTACTAAATCGGTTTTAAATTTATCTGTTTTAATTGGATGTAGCTTTAAACCTTCTACAATTTCTTTACTTTCTAATCTCATTATATCTCCTCTTTCTATGTTTTTCCCTTATTTTATTATATATTATTTTACACTTTTTATTCAATAGTTTCTTTTATATAGAATAAATAATAAACAAGTTTTTCCCATAATTATATCTTTTTACTACTTGTTTCAATAATATATCAAAATTACACTTTTATTGTTTTTATATATTTCTTTAATTGTATTGATGATACTATATTTCAACAAAAAAGACATAAAAGATTTTCTTTCATGTCTTTATGTATGTTTCTTAAAATTTTCTTTTTCTTGCAGCCTCTGATTTTTTCTTTCTTTTCACACTAGGCTTTTCATAATGCTCTCTTTTTCTAACTTCCTGCAATACGCCATTTCTAGCACATTGTCTTTTGAACCTTTTTAAAGCATCTTCTATATTTCCATTATTTACTTTAACCTCTGACATTGTTTCCCCTCCTTCCGAAGTTCCAAACCATCTTGTGGGACTTTTTTCCTTCGAAATGCTTTTGACCTTGCTATTATACCTTAGATTACCTTTAATTGTCAATACCTATCTGAAAATTTCAGCTAGGCTTTGGATTATATAATAAAAATATTATAATTTATTCGTTATCTTATAATGTTATGACATTAAGCAATCTCTGCTATAAATCAAATAAATCACCCAAAGGCTTTGCTTCATTGATTCTCTTGATTGCTTCAGCAAATAGAGGTGCTATTGATACAACTTTAATCTTGTCTATTTGTTTGTCTTTCTGGAGTGGTACTGTATTGGTAATAACTAGTTCTGTAATATCAGAATTTTTTATCCTCTCAATAGCTGGTCCACACAATATTCCATGTGTGCATCCAGCATAAATTTTTTTGGCACCAAATTTTTTTATTATATGTGCAGCTTCGATTAATGTACCTGCCGTAGAAACTTCATCGTCGAAGATAAGAGCATTCTTTCCTGCCACATCTCCTATAACACTGCTTGCTATTGCATTATCATCATTTCCATTTCTTCTCTTATCAATTAAGGCAATTGGACAATTAAAAAAATGTGAATACTTATATGCTTTTTTTGCACTTCCAGCATCTGTTGCAACAATTACTATATTATCTAATTGTTTATTTTTAAAATATGCGGCTAACAAATACTTTGCAGTTAATCTATCACAGGGAACATTAAAATATGCTTGTATTGCTGAATTGTGTAAATCACATGTTATAACCCTGCTAGCACCTGCAGCCTCTAAAATTTGTGCCATTAATTTTGCTGTTATAGGTATACGTGGCTGATCTTTTTTGTCTGATCTTGAATATAAATAATATGGTAGCACAACATTTATTTTCCTTGCTGATGCACGTTTTGCCGCATCAATTGCAATTAATAACTCCATAACTCGCTCATTTACTGGTGGCTCAGTTGTTTGTACAATGTAAATATCTTGTTCCCTTACTGTTTCTTTATATTGAGCAAATGTATTATCATTCTTAAATTTCATAAACTCTAATTTACCTACTGGTAATTGTAGGCTTTCACAAACTTCTTCTGTGAATTTTTTTGCCGTTGGACATGCGAAAATTTTTATTTCTTGCATTTTTTCCTCCTTGAATATGATTAAACATAAAAACCAGACAAACTAATATGCTTGCCTGGCTTTTATTATTTAAATTGCTAATTCTGTTATTTTATGGATATTTCTAGACATTTTTACATCAATAATTCTCTGGTTTTTTGAACCTTTAAATTTTAGTCTTGGATCTTTCTGTTCTTCCTTAAATTTCCCATCTACCAATACATCAATTTCCTCTAATGCGTTTTTTGTAGCTTCATCTGTTCTGTCCATTAATTCTTCTATAGTATACCCAGTATAGCACCATACGTTAAAATTTGGTCTTACTTTTTTTACATCTTTAATAAATTCCACTACTTCTGTCACATTTTCCTTGCATAGTGGCTCTCCTCCACTAATTGTAATCCCCTTTAATATAGAGTTTTCTTCAATTCTTTTAATAATTTCTTGCTTATTAAACTCTGTTCCATAGTTAAAATCCTGGGCTTCTTTGTTGTGACATCCAGGGCAATGATGTGGGCAACCACTTACAAATAAAACTGCCCTCCATCCTAATCCATTTGAAATGCTCTCATCATAAAATCCTGCCATCTTCATAGTTCTTTACCCCCTAGGTTTTATTTGACTTCTATACCCCTTTGCAAGTCCCATCATGTGTTACTCTATCGTGCAATTCTGCTAGCTTGCCTCTGTTCCAACGTGAAGTAGTTCCAACTAAATAACCTGTAATTCGTTGAATAGTATCAATATTTGTGCTTCCACACATTGGACACTTTTCTAAAGAAGCATCTGCATTTTCAAATCCACAATCCATACATCTTGAACGTGTATGGTTTACACTTCCATATCCCATATTATATTTATCCATAAGGTCAACAACCGCTTCTACACTTTCTGGATTATGTGTTGCATCTCCGTCTAATTCTATGTAGAAAATATGTCCTCCTTCTGTAAGTGCATGATATGGTGCCTCGATTTTAGCTTTATGTTCTGCTGTGCATTTATACCATACTGGAACATGATTACTGTTGGTATAATACTCTTTATCGGTGACTCCTGGAATAATTCCAAATTCTCTTTTGTCTATCTTCGTAAATCTTCCTGATAGCCCTTCTGCTGGTGTCGCAAGCATAGAATAATTTAAATCATAACGTTCTGCATAATGCTCACATTCATCGTGCATAAAATTAATAATCTCTATTCCTAACTTTTGAGCTTCATCTGATTCTCCATGATGCTTACCTGTAAGCACAGTTAAACACTCTGCTAGTCCAATAAATCCTATTCCCAATGTTCCATGCTTTAATACGGCTTCTACAGAATCATTCGGTTTTAATTTGTCACTATCTTGCCATAACCCTGACATTAGAAGTGGAAATTGCTTCGCAACTGCCGTACACTGGAATTGATATCTATCATATAATTGCTTTGCAACAATTCCCTCATATTCTTCTAATTTCCTTAGAAAGATTTTCTTTACGGTCCTTCGATATTCTGCTGTCATATTTTCTTCACTGTTTCTTCCTAAATCGAATTTTAAACCAGTTTTCTCTTGTGCTTCATAGGAAGATTCAATCGCAAGTCTTACTAGATTTATAGTTGTAAAAGATAGGTTTCCTCTTCCTACTGATGTTTTTTCTCCATGCCTGTTACTAAATACTCTTGTTCTACAACCCATAGTTGCTGTTTCATAATAGTAACGGTTTGGATCTTTTGCGTCCCATTTTTCATGCTTGTTAAATGTTGCATCTAAGTTGATAAAATTTGGGAAGAACCTTTTTGCTGTCACTCTACAAGCTAATTTATATAAATCATAATTTTGGTCTTCTGGCAAATAGTTAACACCTTTCTTCTTTTTCCAAATTTGTATTGGAAATATTGGTGTCTCTCCATTTCCTACTCCTCTTTCGGTAGATAACAATAATTCTCGAATAATACATCTCCCCTCTGGCGAAGTGTCTGTTCCATAGTTAATAGAACTAAATACAACCTGATTTCCGCCTCTGGAGTGAATAGTATTCATGTTGTGAATAAATGCTTCCATTGCTTGGTGAACTCTACATACAGTAGCATTTATTGCTGCTTGAATATACCTTTGTGAATCATCTAATCCGTCTAAGGATTTTACTATATAGTCTTCTGGTTCATAACCATATAGTTTAGATAAGTCCTTGCCTAATAAATCTTCTATTTTCTTAATTTCCTCTTTGAATGTTAGTTTAACATATGGAGCTAAATAATAGTCAAATGCTGGAATAGCCTGTCCTCCATGCATTTCATTTTGAACAGTTTCCATTGAGATACATCCAATAATACTTGCAGTTTCTATACGTTTAGCTGGTCTTGAAGAACCATGTCCAGCTCTAAATCCGTCTTTTAAAATTTTATTTAATGGATGTTGCAAACAAGTAAGTGATTTTGTTGGATAATAATCTTTATCATGGATGTGTATATAGCCATGTGTGTGTGCTTCTCTTGCAACTGGTGATAATAAAAAATCATCAACAAATGGCTTGGTTGTTTCACTTGCAAACTTCATCATCATTCCTGCTGGTGTGTCAGCATTCATGTTTGCATTTTCTCGTGTAATATCATTTGATTTTGTTTCAATAATTTCTAAAAACATATCTTTTGTTCTAGATTTTCTTGCAACATCTCTATTATAACGATATGTGATATATTCTTGTGCTACTTCTTTTCTCGAAGATGCCATTAACTTTTTTTCTACTGCATCTTGAATATCATAGACTGTTGTTTGAAGTTTTCCATCGAATTGTTTTTCAACTGCTGATGCTATTTTGTTTGCTAAATCAATATCAATCCCACCATCAGTATGTGCCATAGCCAATGTCACAGCTTTTACAATTCTTTCTGGATTAAATTCTGTTACTCTTCCATCTCTTTTAATAACTTGCATAAAAATCCCCCCTACTTTTGTTTTAACAAACTTGCAATCCCTATCGGCGTAGGAGATTGGTCTTCATTCGTAACTTCCTGTTCATTGTATTACTTCTAGATTGTAATGTCAACTTTCCTATTTATGTAAATAATTGTGTGTTTTTATTTATTTATAGATATTTTTTTGTTGTTTTACAATTTATTCCAAAAATTTTTTTTTATTATTTTGGAACCATTGCTTGTTTACAGGCTTTGCAGTTTGTTACATTTTTATTACAAAAAAAAATATTTTGATAATGATTATCGTTATTATATACTTTGTAAGAAAAATGTCAAGACTTTTTATAAATAAAATATATATTATAGAAAATATAATTTCCTATAAATTTAAAAACCCAAGTTTTGTATTTATATTACAAAACTTAGGTTCTTAACTAGTATATATTTAATTTTTAAAGCTATTTTTCATTACTATTCTTTATATTTGTAACTACTTCGCAATCTATTCTTCAAAAATAGCTGCAAATTCGTCTCCATCAATTTTTTCTTTTTCAAGCAATATGCCTGCTATTGTATGAAGCTTGTCAATATTTTGACTTAATATATATTCAGCTGTTTTATATGCTTTGTCAATAATTTTCTTTACCTCTTCATCTATAATTCCTGCTGTTTCTTCACTAAAGTTCTTTTGCTGTGTAATGTCTCTTCCTAAGAATACCTCTTCTTGGTTAGTTCCAAAGGTGATTGTTCCTAATCTTTCGCTCATTCCATAACGAGTTACCATGTCTCTTGCAATTTTAGATGCTCTTTCTATATCATTACTTGCACCTGTGGAAATATCATTTAATATCAGACTTTCTGCAACTCTACCGCCAAGCATAGATACAATTGTCTCTTCCATTTCTGATTTAGACATAAATGATTTGTCTTCTGTTGGACGATACATTGTATAGCCTCCAGCCATTCCTCTTGGTACAATAGATATTTGATGAACAGGATCTTGTGTTGGTAAGAATTTGCTTACAATAGCGTGACCAGCCTCGTGATATGCTACAAGTTTGTTTTCTTTTTCGCTTCTTACCTTTGTCTTCTTTTCTGGTCCCATAGTTACTTTAACCATTGCATCTTCTATTTCCGCCATTCCAATTACGTTTTTGTTTCTTCTAGCTGCAAGCAAAGCTGCTTCATTTAATACATTCTCTAAATCTGCTCCAGAAAAGCCAGAAGTATTTTTTGCAATAATTTTTAATTCTACATCATCACCTAGTTTTTTCTTTCTAGCATGAACTTCTAATATTTGTTCTCTTGCTTTCACGTCAGGAGATGATACCACAATCTGTCTATCAAATCGTCCTGGTCGTAATAACGCTTTATCCAAAACATCAGGTCTATTTGTAGCCGCAAGTACAATAACACCTTCATTAGTTCCAAAGCCATCCATTTCCACTAATAACTGATTTAATGTTTGTTCTCTTTCATCATGTCCCCCACCAAGTCCTGCACCTCTTTGGCGACCTACCGCATCAATTTCATCAATAAAAATAATACATGGTGCATTTTTTTTTGCTTGTTCGAATAAATCTCTCACTCTTGATGCACCAACACCAACAAACATCTCCACAAAATCAGAACCACTAATTATAAAAAATGGTACTCCTGCTTCTCCCGCTACTGCTTTAGCAAGTAATGTTTTACCAGTTCCCGGATGCCCCACTAATAAAACACCCTTTGGAATTCTTGCTCCCATATCAGTAAATTTTTTTGGAGATTTTAAAAATTCGACAATTTCTTGTAATTCTTCTTTTTCTTCGTCTACTCCTGCCACATCATCAAATGTAACTTTATTGCGGTCTGCCGGTGTCATCATTCTAGCTTTGCTTTTTCCAAATGTCATCGTTTTATTTCCACCTTGTCCTTGACTCATTAAAAGGAACCAAAATAGAATCATAATAATGACAATTCCAAATGGAGAAAGTAAACTTAGTACAGTAATAAAAATAGATTCAGATTTCTCTGTTAAACTAATTTCACCACTCGCTAGTCTTTCTTGTATATAATCTATAAAACTGTCTTTACTTGGGATATTTACTTTCTTTTGTTGTGTTGTATTCTTCGTTGTAACATAAGCTTCCTTACCATTTGCCTCAATTTCAATTTCTTCTACTTCTCCATTCTCAATCTTTGTAATCAACTCTGAATACGACATTTTATTATCGGAATTATCAATAATATTAGTTACTAACACTATAAAAATAATCCCAATAATGAGCCACATTGCCAATGTTTTCAAACTACTTTTCAAAATTTTGTCCTCCTCTATGTTTTGTTAATTTACTTAACATATACCATATATTTTTTTTAAAATCAATTATTTTTGTGTGACATTTTCGTGTCATGTCCTGTACAATCTAGCTTTTCATACGGAAACTTATAATGCTTCAAAAAAAATTTTCTTGTTTTTAATACATACTCTTATATTTTTGTTTGGTGCTAAGTATTTATTGCCAATTTCTTTTTCACATAGTGTAATAATATCTTCGATATGAATATTCTGTAAGCCCTGTACATTTCCTGCTACTTTATGAATAGTATATCGTACAATTCTCTTTTTTATTACTCTTTCTTGTAAGTTAAATTTCTTTATATCTATTGAAATTTGTTTTTTTCCTTCTTGTATTAGTATTGATTCATAAATTTTTTTGGTGTTTTCTTCTATATACTTTGATTCTTCTTTTGCAATCTGTGAAAGTTTATTTAGTGTAGTTATAAAATTTGGATTAAATTCTTTTTGTATGTAAGGAATTACAACATTCCTTATTTTATTCCTTTGATAGATTAGTTGTTCATTTGACTCATCTATACGTGGTTTTAACTGATTTTCTTCACAATATTTTTCAATTTCATTTCTTGTAATTTCTATAAGAGGTCTAATCAGCTCATTAGACTTTAACTCAATTCCCTTTAGACCTGTTAATCCACATCCCCTTATTACATTTAATAAAACTGTTTCAGCATTGTCATTTGCATTATGTGCAGTGGCAATTTTATTAGCACCAACTTGTTCTTTTATTTCTTTAAAGAACTGATAACGGACAATTCTGCCAGTTTCCTCTGTACCAATTTTTTTCTGTTTAGCAATTTCTTCTACTTGAATTCTTTTAATAAATACAGGTATTCCTTTTCTTTTACAATAATCTTCTACATATTCTTCATCTAAAATACTATTTACTCGAATCATGTGATTTATATGTGCAACAACAATATCAAAAGCCATGTCTTTTTTTCTTAGTTCTTCTAGTACGTGCAGTAAACACATAGAATCAGGTCCTCCTGATACTCCTACTACAATTGTATCTCCATATTCTATTAACTTTTCCGTCCTTACCATTTTTTCTATTTTTTCAATTAGCATTCGTTTCTCCGTTTCCTTCATTAATTTGCATTGATTAAATACATGTCTTTTATGTTTATTTTTTATAGCATAATATTATAAGACATTTTAGCCTCTATATTTTTCAAAATTAGCAAATTTAGTATAATTGTTAAGCCATAATAACTCAACTGTGCCAGTTGAGCCACTTCTATGTTTTGCAATAATTACTTCTGCTACATTCTTCTTTTCTGTATCTGGGTTATAATAATCATCTCGATACAAAAATATAACAATATCAGCGTCTTGCTCAATTGCTCCTGATTCTCTTAAATCAGAAAGCATTGGTCTGTGATCTTGCCTTTGTTCTGCTGCCCTAGAAAGCTGTGATAGTGCTACTACTGGTATGTTTAGCTCTTTAGCTAATATCTTTAATGAACGGCTAATTTCTGAAATTTCCTGCTCCCTGCTTGCACCTCTTTTTCCTGTCCCTTGTATTAGTTGTAAATAATCAATAATAATTAGACCTATATTTTTTTCTAATTTTAGCTTTCTGCACTTTGCTCTAATTTCCATAATAGAAATACCTGGAGTATCATCAACATAAATTGGCGCCTCTGAAAGTGGACCCAGTGCTGTTGCAAGTTTTATCCAGTCGGTTTCTTCAATTTTTCCAGTTCTTACTTTTTGGCTATCTACCATTGCTTCACTACATAAAATACGGTTTACCATTTGTTCTTTTGACATTTCCAGTCCAAACACTACAACAGGTGTATTCCCACGTATAGCAGCATTTGCAGCAATGTTTAATGCAAAGGCTGATTTTCCCATTGCAGGTCTTGCTGCAATTAGAATTAAATCCGAATTGTGTAGTCCAGATGTGATTTGGTCTAAGTCAGTAAAACCTGTTGGTATTCCAGTGATATAGCCTTTTTGATTGTACAGTTTTTCAATTTCTGCAAAAGTATCTATTAATACATCTTTAATAGAAGTATACCCTTTTTGATTCTTTTTTTGCATAATGTCAAAAATTTTTTTCTCTGCTACATCCATAATATTGTCTATTTCTTCTGTTTCACTATAACCTAATGTAATAATTTCATTAGATACTTTTATTAAATTTCTTAAAATTGATTTTTCCTCTACAATTTTAATATATTTATCTACATTTGCTGTTGTGGGTACCTTATCAGGTAATGTTGCCAAATATTCTAACCCACCAACGAATTCAAATTTTGCATTTGCTACTAACTCCGCTTTTACTGTAATAATATCAATTGGTTCTGGTTTTGAATATAAATTTAAGATGGCTTCAAAAATTGCTTTATTATCTTCTCTATAAAAATCTTCTGGCTTTAGTACTTCTATTGCATTAACAACTGCGTCTTTATCTGTAAGCATGCTACCTAAAACGGCTTGCTCAGCGTCTATGTCATGTGGTGGGATTTTTCCGAAGTTCCATCTCATTCTCCTTCTATAATTTTAAATTTTCATATATATATTATTTTTCTGCTTCAACGTTTACTAAAAGTTTTGCTATAACTCCCTCGTATAGTCTTATTTCTACTGAAAATCTGCCAAGTGTTTTAATTGTTTCTTCTACATTTACTTTCTTTTTATCTATATCTAAATTGTATTTTTCCTTTAGTTTCTCAGAAATTTCTTTTGATGTTATTCCTCCAAATATTTTACCATTTTCGCCTGCCCTGACTTTTAGGTCTAATGTTAATTTATTAATTTTTTCCGCCTGTTTTTTTGCAAGCTCTAGTTCTTGTCCTTTGCGATATGATTCCCCTTCTTTTTTAGCTTTTAATTTCATTAAATTATCACTATTTGCCTCTACAGCTAGCTTTTTTGGAAACAAGAAATTCCTTGCATAGCCATCATTAGCATTAATAATATCATCCCTTTTTCCTACTCCCTTTATGTCTGTTTTTAAAATAACTCTCATAGAGAACCTCCCTTTTGGACTTTTTTACTTTTTTATTTTACCCCCATATAGCTATATTGTCAAGATAAATCAAATATAAAACACTACTTCATTATTTAAAAGTAGTGTTTCACGCTTACTTATAATTTAAAATCATTATTTTACCCAATTTGAGCAAAATATTCGTGTATACTTTTCATTAGTTCTTGTTTTACTTCTTCAACAGACATACCTTCAACCTGTGCTCCTGCAAGTGTAATATGTCCACCCCCTCCGAGTTTTTCTAATATTACTTGTACATTTATATCGCCAATTGAACGACCACTAATACATATCTTGTCACCTAAGTTTCCTATTACAAAAGATGCTGTAATATTACTAATTGTTAATAATTCGTCTGCTGCTTTGGCGCAAATAAGTCCTGCATCTCTATCTGTTTTGTTATATATTGATATTCCAATGCTATCTTCTACTATTTCTGCATTTCTTACTATTTCTGAAATAATATTATAATTTTCTAAGTCACTTTGAAACCATTTTTTTATTTTAATAATATCTACTCCACATTTTCTTAAATAGGCAGCAGCCTCAAATGTTCGAACACCTGTCTTAAAAGTAAAATTTTTAGTATCTATCATTATTCCTGCATATAAGCTTTCAGCTTCTATTTCAGTTAGTTCTATTTCTTTTTCACAATATTGCAAAATCTCAATAACCAATTCTGCTGCTGAAGATGCATATACTTCATGAAAAACCAATGTTACATTATCTATAAATTCTGTGCTTTTTCTGTGATGATCTATAACTACAATTTTTGGTGTTAATTCCAATAATTCTGGTGCTTCTACGTATGTTTTCTTATGTGTATCTACAACAATTAGCAATGTTTCCCTTCCCATTTTTTGTATTGCTTCTGTTTTAGTTATTATCGCTTTTTGGTACTCTTCCTGTTGATTTAAAGCTTCAAGGAAACTATTTAATGCTTGTCCTGAGCTATTGTTTATAATGTTTACCTCTTTATTTAATGTTTTTGCCAAGCGATAAATTCCAAGACTTGAGCCAATTGAATCTATATCTGCATTTGTATGTCCCATAATCACAACATTCGATGAAGCTAGAATTAATTCTTCTAATGCTTGTGCAATAATTCTAGCTTTTACTTTTGTTCTTTTTTCCAGTTCTTGAGTTCTGCCTCCAAAGAAAATATATTTTCCATTTTCTCGAATAACAGCCTGATCTCCACCACGCCCTAATGCAATATCTAATGCTGAAAGTGCAGATTTATATTTAGAATAGTTGCTTTCTCCTTCTTCAGATATTGCTATACTAACTGTTAGTTGTTGTTTAGCTCCTATTTTTATTTCTTTTATAGTATCTAAAATGCTAAATTTACTGCTTTCTATCTGTTCTAGGTATCGCTTCTCAAATACATATATAAAAGTATCCCTTTCTGTTTTTATTATTAGCCCACCTGTAAGGTTTGCCCAATCATATATAGCTTTTTCAAGTTTTGCTATCATTTGTGGCTTTTCCTCTGCCGAAATTCTTTGTATTATTTCCTCATAGTTGTCTACCATTATGATTCCTATACATGTCTGAGAATTCATGTATTTTGTAAATAAATCTATGTTTTCTGTATTGTCTATAAAATACAAGGTCATCATATATTCATCTTTTTTACCTTTTTTGCTTTTCACATATTCTCCTAGTATTTTATATATTTTCTTTCCAATTTTGATTTGTTTCATAATACTTTGTCTTTTCCCGTTGGAATGACCAATTTCTTGTTCTACTTCTTTTATAATCTCATCTAAATAAACATTAATGTCTATTTCCATAAATTCATCTACAAATTTAGAACTCTTCCATATGATATTTCCATCTGTTTCTAAAATAACTAGTGGAAATGGTGAATTAATTAATGTGTTTTTAGCAGCAGAGTCTACATCTCCTATTAACTCGTGAATGTGTTTTGATATTTCTGCTTTCCTTTTTTTATCTATTTGATAAGAATATAATAAAATAGCAAAAAACATAACTATAGCAGGTATTATTAATCTTATTTCGTAAATGCAAATTACAATTAGTAAAATTGCAATTATAATCATATATATCTTTGTCCTAGACATCAGATTTTCAATAACTTTTCTATTTTGATTTGACATAAAATCCCCCTTAATATATATAATTGTATCGCGAAATAATTGTATTGTCAAGGATGCAAAAAACCAGCCACTATAAAGCGGATGGTTTTTGCTATTAGTTCTTCTATTTTATTATGCTTCTGCTTTTTCTTTTTTTTCTGTATTAATGCGTGTGTTACGGTATATATTCATTCCAGTTCCTGCTGGAATCAATTTACCAATAATAACGTTTTCTTTTAGTCCTATTAAATTATCTACTTTTCCTTTGATTGCAGCTTCTGTAAGTACTCTTGTTGTTTCCTGGAATGATGCTGCTGATAAGAAGCTTTCAGTAGCAAGTGAAGCTTTTGTAATACCTAGTAAAGCTCTTCTTCCTGTTGCTGGTTTCTTTCCTTCTGCTGTCATCTGCTCATTTAGTTCTTCAAACTCGCTCATATCAATTAAGGTTCCTGGTAATAATGATGTGTCTCCTCCATCTTCAATTTTAATTCGTTTAAGCATTTGTCTACCAATTACTTCAATGTGTTTGTCATTAATGTCAACACCTTGGTTTCTATACACTTTTTGTACTTCTGAGATTAAATAGTTGTATACTCCTTCTGCACCTTTAATAACTAAAATGTCATTTGGATTTATAGAGCCCTCTGTAATAGGTTCTCCTTCTTCTATTTCTTCTCCATCTTTTACTTTTAATTTTGCTCCAAAACTTACTACATATGTTTTGCTATTATTGTTATTTGTTACAGTTACTTCTTTTCGTTTCTTGTTGTCATTTACACTTACTTTTCCTGAGATTTCAGAAATAATTGCTAACCCTTTTGGTTTTCTAGCTTCAAACAATTCTTCAACCCTTGGAAGACCTTGTGTAATATCTCCACCAGCAACACCTCCATTGTGGATAGTTCTCATTGTAAGCTGTGTACCTGGTTCTCCAATGGATTGTGCTGCTATAATACCAACTGCTTCTCCAATGTTTACCTTTTCCCTTGTTGCTAATCCTGTACCATAGCATTTACTACATACTCCATGCTTTGTTTTACATCCTAATACTGAACGTACCTTTACTTTTTCTATACCTGCTGCAATAATTTTATCTGCAATTTTCTCTGTAATTATGGTGTTGGTATCCACAATTAATTCTCCAGTGTTTGGATTTACCACATCTTCAACAGAATATCTTCCTTCTAGTCTTTCACTTATTTTTTCAATAACCTGATTTCCATCTTTAATATCTTCTACAGTAATACCCTCATGTGTTCCACAGTCATCTTCTCTTACAATAATATCTTGGCTTACATCTACTAATCTTCTTGTTAGGTAACCAGAGTCAGCTGTTCTTAATGCAGTATCAGCTAGTCCTTTTCTGGCACCATGAGAAGAAATAAAATACTCTAGAACATCTAATCCCTCACGGAAACATGATTTAATTGGTATCTCTACTGTTTTACCTGTTGTACTTGCCATTAATCCTCTCATTCCAGCAATTTGACGTAGCTGACTCATATTTCCGTCTTGCTCCAGATTGTGCCATCATATATATTGGATTTAGATCATCAAAATTGTTTTTCATTGCTTCAGCAACATCATTTGTTGCCTTTTCCCAGATCTTAATAACTTGGTTATATCGTTCTTCATTTGTTATTAATCCACGTTTATATTGTTTTGATACTTCTTCTACTTCTTTATCAGCTGTTGTTAAAATATCTTTTTTAGCTTCTGGTACTGCCACATCAGCAACAGATACTGTAATAGCGCCTATTGTAGAATAGTGATAGCCTGTTGCTTTTATGTAATCTAAAAGCTCTGCTGTTCTTGATAATCCATGTACATTGATGCATTTTGCTACAATTTTCGCAATATTTTTCTTAATAACTGGGAAATTTATTTCTGGCTCAAATGCATTATCTGGATTGCTTCTATCTACAAAACCTAAATCTTGTGGAATTCCTTTATTATATATTAATCTTCCAACTGTTGTTTGTACTGTTTTTGTTTTTATTTGTCCATCAATTTCTTTAGCAAATTTTACTTTTATTTTAGCATGTAAACCTAAATCACCATTTTGGTATGCCATTAACGCTTCGTCTTCATCTTTCAGGTACATCCCTTCTCCTTTTTCATTTGGGGCATCCATTGTTAAATAATAGCTTCCTAAAATCATATCTTGTGTAGGTACTGTTACCGGTTTACCATCTTGTGGTTTTAATAGGTTATTAACTGAAAGCATTAAAAATCTTGCCTCTGCCTGTGCCTCTGGTGATAATGGAACATGTATTGCCATTTGGTCACCATCAAAATCTGCATTGAATGCTGTACACACTAATGGATGTAATTTAATTGCTCTACCTTCTACTAATACCGGCTCAAATGCCTGAATACCAAGTCTGTGTAATGTTGGTGCACGATTTAGCATAACTGGATGGTCGTGAATTACTTCTTCTAAGATATCCCATACTTCTGGTCTTAGTCTTTCTACCATCCTTTTTGCATTTTTTATATTATGTGCGATTCCTCTGCATACTAGCTCTTTCATAACAAATGGCTTAAACAATTCTACTGCCATTTCTTTTGGTACTCCACATTGATAGATTTTTAGCTCTGGCCCTACGACAATTACAGAACGCCCTGAATAATCTACTCTTTTTCCTAATAGATTTTGACGGAAACGACCTTGTTTTCCTTTTAGCATATCAGAAAGTGATTTTAATGGTCTATTTCCTGCTCCTGTTACAGGTCTACCACGTCTCGAATTATCAATAAGTGCATCTACCGATTCTTGTAGCATTCTTTTTTCGTTTCTTACAATAATCTCTGGTGCACCTAGTTCTAATAATCTTTTCAAACGATTATTGCGGTTAATTACTCTACGATACAAATCATTTAAATCAGATGTTGCAAATCTTCCTCCATCTAATTGCACCATTGGTCTTAGTTCTGGTGGTATTACAGGAATCACATTCATAATCATCCATTCTGGACGATTATTAGAAACATGAAATGCTTCTACAGTATCTAGTCTTTTAATAATTTTTACCTTTTTTTGTTCGCTTGCATTTTTTAGTTCTTTTTTTAATTTCTCTGCTAATTTTTCGACATCGATTTCTGCTAATAATTTATAAATTGCACCTGCTCCCATTTCTGCTTTGAAAGAACCTCTACCATATTTTTCTTCCGCTTCATGATATTCTTTTTCAGTTAGAACTTGACACTTGGTGAGTCCTGATGTTCCCTTATCAATTACAATATATGAAGCAAAATAAATTACTTTTTCTAAGCTTCTTGGTGAAATATCTAACATTAAAGCAATTCTGCTTGGTATTCCTTTGAAATACCAAATATGAGCTACTGGTGCCGCAAGTTCGATATGTCCCATCCTCTCACGTCTTACCTTTGCTTTTGTTACTTCAACACCACAGCGGTCACATACAATCCCTTTATAACGAACTCTTTTGTATTTACCACAATGACATTCCCAATCTTTTGTTGGACCAAATATTTTTTCACAAAATAGTCCATCTTTTTCTGGTTTTAATGTACGATAATTAATAGTTTCTGGCTTTTTTACTTCACCCTTTGACCATTCGCGAATTTTTTCATCGGAAGCAAGTCCGATTTTAATTTTATCAAACATCTCTAATTCGTCCATTGATTTAAGGAGCCCCCTTTCAAGTTTTCTTTGTTTTTATACACATTAAAAAACAAACTTTTATTTTACTTTCTTATTATTCTTAATCATCTAGGATATCTTCATCGTTTAGTAAATTATCTTCATCTAAATCAGTGTCATCTAAATTTCCAAATAGTTCTTCATCATCTTCTATATCTTCATCATCAATGGCATATTCTTGCCCGTCTAGCTCTGTATCATCTACAATTTCCATTTCGTCTGTTCCAATTGACAATTCTTCTGGAAGAACCTTATCATTTTCTAGGTTTAAATCTATTCCTTCTTCAATGTTTTCTTTTAATTCTAGTTCCCTGTTATCTTCTGAATATAAACGTACATCTAGTCCTAGACTTTGAAGTTCTTTTACTAATACCTTAAAGCTTTCTGGAACTCCAGGTTCTGGAACATTTTCTCCCTTTACGATTGATTCGTAAGTTTTTACTCTACCTACTACATCATCTGATTTTACAGTTAAGATTTCTTGTAATGTATATGCTGCACCATATGCTTCCAATGCCCAAACTTCCATTTCTCCAAAACGCTGTCCACCAAATTGTGCTTTACCACCAAGTGGCTGTTGTGTAACCAAAGAATATGGTCCAGTTGAACGTGCATGGATTTTATCATCTACTAAGTGGTGCAATTTTAACATATACATAACACCAACTGTAATCGGTTTATCAAATGGTTCTCCTGTTCTTCCATCATATAAAACAGTTTTTCCATTTTTATCTAACTTAGCTTTTTCTAACAAATTCTCTATTTCATCTTCTGAAGCGCCATCAAATACCGGTGTAGATACTTTCCATCCCAACATTCTAGCTGCCGCTCCTAAATGCACTTCTAGCACCTGCCCTAAGTTCATACGTGAAGGTACTCCAAGTGGATTTAACACTACATCAACTGGGGTGCCATCTGGCATAAATGGCATATCTTCTATTGGTAATATACGCGAAATAACACCTTTGTTACCATGCCTTCCGGCCATTTTATCTCCAACTGAAATTTTCCTTTTTTGTGCAATATATACACGTATTACTTGATTTACTCCAGGCCCTAATTCGTCTGAATTTTCTCTATCAAACATTTTTATATCTACAATAGTTCCTGACTCTCCATGTGGTACACGAAGTGATGTGTCTCTTACTTCTCTTGCCTTTTCTCCGAAAATAGCACGAAGCAATCTTTCTTCTGAAGTAAGCTCTGTTTCACCCTTTGGTGTAACTTTTCCAACTAATATATCCCCTGGTCTTACTTCTGCACCAATACGAATTATTCCATCTTCGTTTAGGTCTTTTAAGCTGTCCTCTCCAACATTTGGAATATCTCTAGTAATTTCTTCTGGTCCTAATTTTGTGTCTCGGCATTCACAATCATATTCTTCTATATGGATGGAAGTGTAAACATCTTCTTTTACTAATCTTTCACTAAGTAGAATAGCATCTTCATAATTGTAACCTTCCCAAGTTGTAAAAGCTATTAAAACATTTTTTCCAAGAGCCATTTCACCATTTTGCGTAGAAGGTCCATCTGCTATAACTTCTCCTTTTTTAACTTTTTCTCCTTTTCTTACAATAGGCTTTTGCATAATGCAAGTACCCGCATTTGATCTTTGATATTTTATTAAGTTATATTCATCTTTTC
>CALXYG010000063.1 GCA_944392885.1 uncultured Clostridia bacterium | reverse complement strand
ATAATTTTCTAGTGATGATAGCGAAGAGGAAACACCTGTACCCATTCCGAACACAGCAGTTAAGCTCTTTAGCGCCAAAGATACTTGGAGGTTACCCTCCTGGGAACATAGGTAATCGCTAGATTTTTTTTTGCTTTTACAGTTGTCAAGAAGACTAACTTCGCAAAACGTATTTCTTATTTAATTTGTATTTATTTAAAATTTATGTTATAATAAATTAAATTTTAGAATAAAGGAGGCATATATCTAGTTTAAATACTAGATAAAAAAATGGAAAAAAGAATTTTAAAAAGAGTTTTAGATGGATTAGCAGTGGATACACAAAATGAAAATAAAAGATTAGAATCTGTTAAATCTATTTCGAAAATATTAGAGTTTAGTTATAAAACATACTATAAGCCGCTCGATTCTTCACTACCAGCATATGAACTCCAAAAACAAAAAACAAGGAAACAAGAAGAATGGAACTTAATTCAAGATATGAAAACACAAATAACAGAATCGCTAAAAAGGCATGTGGAGAGATTTAGAAGATCTAAACTTGTAGATAACATGCGACTGGCATTTGTGCAAGTTGCTGAAAAATTTGAGCAAGATATAAAACAAACAGATAGCATATTAGAGGCTCGAGCAAAAAAGTCTGTACATGAGGATATGCTTTCCTTTGCGAGAGAGATAGATAATCAGTTAGAGATTGGAAGCAAGGTATATAGAAAAAGAGATGTAGATAGAGAAACTGCAAAAAAAACATTTTCTCAAAAAGTAAAAGAGTTTTTCAATAGAAAAAGTAAAGAGAAAGAAGATATAAACATAGACAAAGTTCCAAACTTGGAAAATCAAGAATTAAATAGTAGAAGAAAAAACAGCCTAAATAGTATACGTAGAAATATTGGTGTTCCAAGTCCGACTGCAATTCAACTTCTTCAGCAACAAAAGGTAAAAAAACCTAAAGAATCTGTAGTAAGGAGACCAGTAAATGCTGAAGGCTATGAACAAATAAAACCTGTTGGCTCAGATGTAATCCAATCAGAAGAAGAATGGTACCAAATGACACCAAATGGACCTAGATTAATAAATGAACATAAAAAAAATACAACAGATTCAAGAAGAGATGAACGATAAGTAGAATTATAGATAAAGAATTTATGGGGATGTTTTCCAAGTAGAGTTTAATTATAAAAAACTCTGTATTTGGAAAATGTCCCTTAAAAACGTCATGACAAGTAAAGAAGGAAGATGTAATAAATTTTGCTACACATGCCTCTTGAATAAAAATACTGGAAAATGATTGACATATTCAAGAAAATGTGATAAAGTATTATAGCATGTATTATTGAAACTTAATACATGCTCACATCGTTTTAAAATATAAAAGCTTTAATTTAATAACGGAGGTGTAGTTAAATGGCTGCAAAGGGACCAAGAGAAAAAATAACACTAGAATGCACAGAATGTAAGAGAAGAAATTATATGACAGAAAAAAACAAGAGAAATGATGCTGATAGATTAGAGATTGTTAAGTATTGTAAATTCTGTAAGAAACGTACAACACATAAAGAAACAAAATAGTGTGGAGGTAACAAGATGGCAAAGGAAGTAGAAAAAAAGTCACAAAAAGAAAAGAAAGAAAAAAAGCATTTTTTCAAAGACTTTAAAGCAGAACTTAAAAAAGTAATCTGGCCAACACCAAAACAGGTTGTAAACAATACTATTGCAGTTGTCACAATCGTATTAATTACCGCTGTTATTGTATTTGCATTAGATCTTATTTTTGAAACATTAAATACATATGGTATTGATAATATTCGAAATTTAGTAAAAAAGGAGAATATTACAAATACATATGAGATAGAGAATTCTAGCGAAGATACTAGTGTTACAGAAAATAACATAACAGAAGAAAATACTAATACAAATTCGGTAGAAAATAATGTTGTGCAAGAATAAAGTAAAAGGAGGCTAAATAATGTCTCGGAGAAAAAGGCAAAAAAGAACCAAATTGGTATGTTGTTCATACCTATTCTGGTTATGAAAATAAAGTCAAAACCGACTTAGAAAAAACAATAAAAAACAGAGAATTGGAAGACTACTTTTTCGATATAGTTGTTCCTATGGAAGAACAAATTGAAATTAAAGAAGGAAAAAGAAAAACAAATTTAAAGAAAGTATTTCCAGGGTATGTTCTTGTAAAAATGATTGTTACTGAGGAATCTTGGTATATTGTAAGAAATACAAGAGGAGTTACAGGTTTTGTAGGTTCTGGAACAGAGCCTATTGCACTTACTCAGGAAGAAATTCGAAATATGGGATTTGAAGAAATACCTGTTAATATAGACTATGGTGTTGGAGATAGTGTAAGAGTTATGACTGGACCATTTGAAAATTTTATAGGTAGTGTTCAAGAAATTAACAAAGAAAAACACAAAGTTAAAGTACTAGTCTCCATGTTTGGTAGAGAAACACCAGTCGAATTGGAATTTTCGCAAGTTCAAAAAGTTGGGTAAAACTTTTATAGAAAAAAATTTTAAACATAAATATCATACAAAAAGGAGGTGCTAAACAAATGGCACAAAAAGAAATTATTAATGTGATTAAATTACAAATAGAGGCAGGAAAAGCAACACCAGCTCCACCAGTAGGTCCAGCATTAGGTTCCAGTGGTGTTAATATTATGCAATTTGTAAAAGAATTTAATGATAGAACTGCAAATCAGCCTGGAATGATCATCCCAGTTGTTATAACTGTATATAAGGATAAATCATTTGAATTTATTACAAAAGTACCACCAGTAGCTGTTCTAATAAAAAAAGCTATTAAAATAGAAAAAGGTTCAGGAAAGCCTAACAAAGATAAAGTTGCAAAAATTACAGTAGAACAGGTTAAGGCAATTGCAGAACAAAAAATGGAAGATTTAAATGCTTCATCATTAGAATCTGCCATGAGTATGGTTAAAGGTACAGCTCGCAGTATGGGAGTTGTAGTTGTTGAATAAAAATATATTGGGAGAGGAAACTCGTTAGTACCAAAGGAGGAAAATATGAAAAGAGGAAAGAAATATCAAGAAGCAGAAAAACTTATTGATAGAACAAAAAATTATGAGCCAAAAGAAGCTCTTGAAAAAATCATGGAAATGCCAAAAGCAAAATTTGATGAAACAGTTGAGTTACATGTAAAACTTGGTGTTGACTCAAAACAAGCAGATCAACAAGTAAGAGGAACAGTAGTATTACCACATGGAACAGGTAAAACATTAAAGGTATTAGTTTTTGCAAAAGGAGATAAAGCAAAAGAAGCAGAAGCTGCTGGAGCTGATTTCGTTGGAGCAGAAGAGTTAGTACCAAAAATAGAGAAAGAAAATTGGTTTGACTATGATGTTATTGTAGCAACACCAGATATGATGGGAGTAATTGGTAGACTTGGTAAAGTATTAGGACCAAAAGGATTAATGCCAAACCCTAAATCTGGCACTGTAACTATGGATGTAACAAAAGCTATTAAAGAAATTAAATCAGGAAAAGTAGAATATCGCTTAGATAAGACAAACATAATACATCTTGGTTTTGGAAAAGTATCATTTGGTGCAGAAAAGTTATTAGAAAACTATGAAACAATCATAGAAGCTATTATAAAGGCAAAGCCAGCTGCTGCAAAAGGGCAATATATTAAGAGCGTAGCAATTTCTACCACAATGGGAATAGGACTTTATATTAATCAAAAATAAATATATGATATTTTAAATAAAATAGCCAAAGACAGTAGGCAAAGTAAGCCCTACCGAGGTGAGAGTAAAAAACAATTTTTCACCTTAGGGATAATGGGTAAAAAATTGTTTTTTTAAAGGTAGAAAATCAATGCATAGAAAAATTGCATAGTAATTCTTAGAATCGGCAAATTTTTATGCTTATTCAAGAACTTAAATGCAGATAGTTAAATTAAATGAATAGAAAAAAATACTCGTAAAGAGAGATTTGTTCTATATATTAAAAAATAAAATTACTGGAGGTGAAAAATATGGCAAGCGAAAGTATTTTAAAACAAAAACAAGCACAAGTAGCAGAACTTGCAGAAAAAATGAAAAATTCTAAACTAATTTTATTAACAGAGTACAGAGGAATAAATGTTTCTGATGTAACTGCACTTAGAGCAAAATTAAGAAAAGCAAATTCTGAGTACAGTGTTATTAAAAACAATATAACAAGACGAGCACTACAAAGTTGCGGTATTGAAGGACTTGAGGAAGAATTAGAAGGCCCAGTAGCTGTTATACTAGGACATGAAGACTACCTAGAACCTTTAAAGACTGTATATGAATATGCGAAAGAAAATGAATTTTATAAAATAAAGGCTGGAGTAATTGATGGAAAAGTAGTTTCAAAAGAAGAGTTGATTACTTTAGCAAAATTACCATCAAGAGAAGTATTGCTTGCAAAATTGGCTGGAAGCTTACTTGGAACTATTACAAAACTTGCTGTTGCACTTGATCAAGTGCAAAAACAAAAAGCAGAATAATACTTAAATTAATTTAATTAGGAGGATTTTAAAATGGAAAAAATAGAAAAATTATTAGAGGAAATTGATAGCTTAACAGTTATTGAGTTATCTGAATTAGTAAAAGGAATTGAAGAAAAATACGGAGTATCTGCAGCTGCAGTAGCTGCACCAGTAGCAGGAGCAGGAGCTACAGCTGCTGCTGAAGAAAAAACAGAATTTGATGTTGTATTAAAAGATGCTGGAGCTAATAAAATTGCCGTTATTAAGGTAGTTAGAGATGCTACAGGATTAGGACTAAAAGAAGCAAAAGATTTAGTAGACGGAGCACCTAAAACTGTAAAAGAAAAAGCTTCTAAAGAAGAGGCAGAGGAATTAAAAGCTAAATTTACAGAAGCTGGCGCAGTTGTAGAATTAGCTTAGTGTTTTTATTGTAAACTAATAACAAAAAAACTTACAAAATATGATGTGATTTTACACATCATATTTTTTTGTATATGGTATTTACATTTTAAATTAACAAAAATAATTTTAAAAAATAGAAACAGTATCTTGAAAAAAATATAAGTAAATGATAAAATTTAATTCCTGCGCAACTTTTATTTATAGTTAAATAAAAGCAATAAGTTAAAATTAAACAAAGGAGGAAATAGTGTTTTGAATTTAGAAAAAGCGACAGAAGTTTTAAACGAAGCAATTATTACAGAACCTAGTATTAAAAGTTATATGTATATTAGTGCGGGAGAAATTAATGAAGCAATTGAGGTAATTTTACAAGAATTACAGAAGAAAGAAGAAAAAATTAGACAATTAAATGAAATATTAAATGAATCAATACAAGAAAGAAGTAAAACAATAGCAACAGATTTTATCGGTAAGTTAGGAAAATCTATTTTTCTAGAAAAATCTACTAAAAAATACTTATAAAAATTCATAAGGTGACATATTATTAGCAAAGCCAACTAATAATATGAAAAAATATTTAATATGCAAAAAAAATTGACAAAACTAGCAAACAATTATATAATTGGAACGATAAAAATAATAAGAGAAAAGGAAGAATGATTGTGGTAAAAAAAGTTTTTCTTATTTTACTAATAATATGGCTACTATATTTTGTAAATTCTTATGCAGCTACTGGAACAATAACAACAGAAGGTGCTAGAGTTAGAAGAGAGGCAAATACAGAATCAGATATTGTAACAATAGTATACAATGGGGAAACAGTAGAAATAATAGAAAAAGAAGGTATATGGTATAAAATAAAATATGGAGAATCTATTGGTTATATTCGTGAAGATTTAATGAATGTAGAAGGGGAAATAACTACTTCTACTCAAACACCTGAAGATTCAAATGTATCAGGAGAAAATACAATAGATAATGAGGATAATAAGGAGGAGCCGATAAGCCAAGAGCAAGAAAAACAAGTTAGCTCAGATACAGTCATTCGAATTATTCCAAGTTTATCTGCTAGTATAGTAGGAGAGCTAAAAGCAGGAACAAAAGTAACAATTGTAAAGACAATTAATTCATGGTGTTGTATTAGTTACGAAAACAAAAAAGTATGGGTTGTTAGCAGTTTCCTAAAGGAAATAATAGAAGAAGATAATCAACAGATAGAAACTAAAAAAGGCTATGTAAATGTGTCAGCTGCTATTATAAGAAAAGGGCCAAGTACATCTGCTGAAATAATAACAGAATGGGGAATGAATAAACCAGTCGAAATTTTAGCTGAAGAAGGAGACTGGTACAAAATTAACTTTGAAGGTCAAGACGCTTATGTCGCAAAAAGACTCATTTCAGAAAATGTTACATCAACTAGTAGAGGAATTTACGCAGAAAGAGAATTATTAGATGAACATGAAAATTTGGTTGTAGATAATATAGATGATGTTATTGTTCTTGAAACTTCTATTGATTCAGACAATAAAGAGGAAATAGAAGGAGAAAATAACATTTTAAATGGAGAAGCGGTTGTGACTTATGCAAAACAGTATTTGGGGTATGACTACGTATATGGTGGTGCTGGGCCGAATAATTTTGATTGCTCAGGATTTACACAATATG
The DNA here is from genome assembly GCA_944392885.1 of uncultured Clostridia bacterium. Taxonomy (GTDB): domain Bacteria; phylum Bacillota; class Clostridia; order TANB77; family CAG-508; genus UMGS1754. The sequence goes on along the minus strand of CALXYG010000063.1, from coordinate 19,348 downwards.
TATATAAGCAATTTGGTATTCAGCTAGCACATTCTGCTATAACACAATCAAATAATGGAAGATATGTAACAAAATCAGATTTGCAATTGGGAGATTTGGTTATTTTTAGAGATTGGGATAATAGTGGTATAGGTCATTGTGGTATATATGTTGGAGAAGGAAATTTCATTCATGCAGCAAATTCAACAAGAGGCGTTGTAATAGATACATTAAATAGTGGTTACTATTATGAACGATATGTTTCAGGAAGAAGATTATTTTAACACATATGGGGGCGGAAAAATACGGAGGCCAAAATGAATAGACCAATCGTGGTGTTCGCCATAGGAACTATAATTGGGATAATAGGGGGATTGTACTTAGAAGGTGCAATCTCTATTTTTTTAATAGGGATTTTAGTAATTTTATTTTTCAAAAATAGATATAGAGGATACTTAAAAATATTAATGCCTTTTTCTATGTGTATTTTATTACTAGCTAGTGTATTTCTTTCAGTATACTATATTAACTTTCACGAAAAAAGATATGGACTTATTAAAGAAGGGCAAACAGAGGAACTTGTTGGAATAATTCAAAGTGAAGCAATAGAGAAAGAATATGTGCTAATATATACAGTTCAAATAAAAAAAATTGAAACATTAAATAATGTTCATTTTAGATTATATGTAGCAAAAGGTAATGACAATAAAATTTATCATTATGGAGATAAAATACATTTCAGAGGAAAAATAGAGATTCCAAGTAAGAGTAGAAATCGAAATGGCTTTAACCAAGAATTATATTACAAGACTAAAGGATGGTATGGAGCAATTTACGTAAATCCAAATCAAATAAAAAAAATAGGGCAAGAAAATAATTTTTGGAGTTGGGGTAATAGGCTAAGAAATAGTTTTGAGCAAAGGTTAAAAACTTTTTTAACAGAAGATAATGCAAATTTATTAATGGCGATTTTGACAGGGGAAAAAGAAAATATTTCAGATAAACTAATTCAAGATTTTCAAAATAGTAGCTTAATTCATATACTTTGTGTTTCAGGTGGGCATATTTCTTTTTTTATATTAGGTACTCAAAAATTACTTGAGAAAATAGGAAGAAAAAAGAAACATTTAATTTCAATATTGATTTTAATTGGATTAAATTGTATTACTGGTTTTTCAGCTTCTGTGATGAGGGCAAGCATAATGGCGGCATTAATTGTAAGTAGCAAATTGTGTTTCAGACAAAATGATTTAGCAAATTCTATTGCTCTATCTTTAATAATACTGTTAATACATAATCCATTTTTATTATTTGATACTGGCCTTTTGCTTTCCTATACAGGAACAATTGGAATTATCCTATTTGCTAATTTATTAGAGGGTAAAAGATTAGAAGATTGTGGAAAACTTACAGCTTATTTTGGTAAAATTGCTTTTTCAGCTTGTGCAGCACAAATTTTATTAGCACCAATTATCGCATACATATTTCAAAAGTTTTATCCGACTTTTCTTATCTCCAATATTCTAGCTACACCATTATTTGAAATGATTTTGATACTAGGTTGTTTTTTTCTGTTTTCTAGTTATATATTTCCGCCAATTTGCTATTGTTATTCATTTCTTTTAAATTTATTATTAAATAGTTTCTCAAAAATAGCAGAAGTTTCTGCAAATTTTTCTTTTTCATATGTGTATATGCCTAAGCCTAATATTTTTTTATGTTTGTTTTATTATTTTTTTATTTTTTTTATACGATTTATTTACATGCAAAGAAAGAATGCCTTAATATCTTGTTATAGACAGAAAAAAATGATAAGAATTATACAAATATTAAAAAAATTATTAAATTTTAAAAATGTTGTGTTATGTTTAATTTCTCTTGTTATTATTAATATATGTTTTAAACTTATACCAGGTAGTCTTAAAATAAATTTTATAGATGTAGGGCAAGGAGATTGTACTCTTATAAGAACAGGCTATCATAAAAATATAATGATAGATAGTGGAGGCGCAGAAGGTGAAAGTAGCTATGATGTAGGAGAAAAAGTTGTAGTACCGTATTTATTAAGTAATGGAATAACACAGCTAGATTTTATTATTATATCTCATTTCCATTCAGACCATTGTAGAGGTTTTCAAGCAGTTTTAAAAGCTATAAGAGTAAAGGCAATGTTAATAGCAAAACAAGAAATATATAATGAAGATGCAAAAGCCTTAATTAAACTTGCAAAAGAAAAAAAGGTTAAAATTTATTATGTAGAAACAGGACAAGTAATTAAATTAGATAGAGAAACTAGCTTAGAAATATTATATGTTGGAAGAGATAATGAAAATTTAAATAATAATTCTATTTTAGCAAGACTTGTATATGGGGAATTTAAAATGTTTTTTACCGGGGATGCAGAAGAGGAAGAGGAAAGAGAATTTTTAGAGAAATATGAAAATCGTGAAATAACAGCAAATATACTAAAAATTGGACATCATGGATCTTCGACCTCTACATCACAAGAGTTTTTAAAAAAAATTAATCCATCTATAGGTTTAATTGGAGTAGGAAAAAAAAATACTTTTGGACATCCAAGTTTAGAAATTATAAATCGACTGCAAGAATATGGATGCCAGATATACCGAACCGACAAAAGTGGTGAAATTGCAATAGAAGTAAAGAAATCAAATAAAATAAAAATAGAAGAATACATTGAATAATGGTAATATATTTACAACTATAAATGGCAAAAATAATTAATGTTTAAAAATAAATATAAATATTAAAATGTATTAAAAAGAGGTTATTACAAATAAAAAATAATTTTTACAAAACAAAAATATATTGCAATATTTTTTTTATATTGATATAATTTGGGCATAATAAAATACGAAGGAGGCAAAGTACATGTTAAAATCAAATGTAGGCTGGAGCACAGAAGCAGATAGTTATATATCAGGAAAAACCGCTGCACAAAAAGCGGTTGTGGACTTAGTCCAAACAAAGGTAGCATTTTTATACACATCAGTTGACAATAATGTAGAAAATGTTTTAGAAGGAGCAAAATCAGAATTAGGTACAGCACCTATTATAGGATGTACTTCAAGTGGAGGTATTATTGTACCAGAAGGTTATATTTCTTCAGAACATGGTTTCTCTGGCATTTTAGCGTTAGGGGATCCAGAGTTAACAGTTGGTGTAGCTGGTTCTAAAAAAGGAAAAACAGCAAGACAGACTGGAAAAGAAGTAGCTTTAAAAGCAATGGAGAGAGCAGGAACAAAGCACATACCATCTTATTTTTATATGGTAGCTTCTCCTGGAGAGGAAGAAGAGTATCTAAAAGGAATTGAAGATGTAATTGGAAGAGTTCCTTTCTTTGGAGGAAGTGCAGCAGATAATACAGTAAGTGGAGAATGGAAAATTTATACCAATGATGAAATTTTCACAGATGGTGTGGCAGTTGCGTTTTTTTACACTGGAAAGAAAATGGCAAATGTTTATACAGGAGCTTATCATGAAACAACTAATTCAGGAGTTATTACAAAAGTAGAAGGAAAAAGAAAATTAGTTGAGATTGATAACATGCCAGCAATGAAAAAATATGCAGAATGGACAGACAAAAAATTAAAGGACATTGCAGGAGGAAACCTTCTAGTTCAAACTATATTAGCACCTCTGGGGGTAAAAGATCCGCTAGGTGATTTAATTGCTATCCGCCATCCAATGGCTGGTAATGAAGATTATTCTATGAACATTGGAAATAATTTAGCTGAAAATACTGCAGTTATTCAGATGGAGGCTACAGTAGATGAATTAATTGAATCAACTGGAAAGACACTAAAAGAAGTAAATAAACGTTTAGGAGAAGAAGCTGGGGCTTACCTTTTAGTACATTGCGGGGGTAGAAAACTAGGAATAGGAGATAGAATTGAGGAAGTAACAAAACAATTAAAGAAAGAAGCAAAAGGAGTACCATTTATGACTATTTTCACATTTGGTGAATATGGAAGTGAGAACCAGGGAGCTAATACTTGTGGAGGATTGATGTTATCCTTTACTGGATTTGGGAAATGAATGTCAGGCGAGGGAAACGTGACTCGCTTTAATAAAACCGATGAGGAGGGAAGAATGACCATGAAAAATTTAATTGGATATGAATGGAAAGAAGCATCAAATGGAGCCAAAATTGAAGTTGTAAATCCTGCAAAACAAGAAGTCATTAATACAGTACCAAATGCTAGTTTAGAAGATGTGGATGAAGCTGTAAAAATAGCACAAATTGAACAAAAAAAGTGGAAAGAAAGACCAATTCATGAAAGAGCAGACATATTATATAAATTTGTTGAACTAGTAGAAAGAGATAAAGATTCACTAGCAAAGTTACTATCTGAGGAAACAGGGAAGCCAATTCGTGAAGCAATTGGTGAAATTGCAAATGTAAAAATAGGAGTAAGGGCTTTTGTAGAAAGAGCAAAACACTTATATGGAGAATATATTCCAGCTGGAACAGAAGCTGGACAGGAAAATACAATACAAATTGTAACAAGAGAGCCTATAGGTGTAATTGCAGCGATTATTCCATTTAATTTTCCAAGCGATTTGTTCTGTCAAAAGGTGCCACCAGCACTTATGATGGGAAATAGTATTATTGTAAAGCCATCTAATTATAATCCATTAACATTAATTGAATATGTAAAATTGATGTTAGAAGCTGGTGTTCCAGCAGGTTGTATTCAAGTACTAACAGGGGATGGCCCAGTTGTAGGACAGGCTTTGGCTGCACATCCTGGAGTTCATTTAGTATCTCTTACAGGAAGTACAGCTGCAGGAATTCAAACAATGGGAACAGCATCTAAGCATTTAGCACACGTTATGTTAGAACTTGGTGGAAATGATGCATTTATTTTCTTAGAAGATGGAGATATGGATTTAGCTGTAAAAGAAGCTACATGGGGAAGATTATACAATGGTGGACAGGTGTGCTGTGCTAGTAAGCGATTTTTAATCCATAATTCAAGAAAACAAGAATTTATTGAGCGAATGAAAGAAGTTATTAGCAAGTTACAGGTAGGAGATCCTAGTAAAATGGAAACAGATATGGGGCCAATGATTAACCTAAATGCTGCGAAACGTATTGAAGAACAAGTGCAGCAGACAGTTAGTCAAGGTGCAACAATTGTGTGTGGAGGAAAAAGGGAAGACGCATATTATTACCCAACAATTTTAGATAATGTTACAAAAGATATGGATGTAGCAAAAGATATGGAGATTTTTGGACCTGTTATTTCGGTAATTGGTTTTGAAAACGAAGAAGAAGCAATTGAAATAGCAAATCAATCCTCTTTTGGATTATGTGGTTGTGTTATTTCTAAAGATTATAAAAGAGGAATTAAATTAGCTGCAAAACTTGAATGTGGTGGAGCAGTAGTAAATGGAGCAAGCTTCTATCGCGCTTTTGAAATGCCATTTGGTGGCTGGAAAAATTCAGGTATAGGAAATGAGGGGGTATTAACCACTCTTCAAGAAATGTCTAGAATTAAGACTATAGTGCTAAAAAATATTTTATAGGGAATGTGAGGAAATTATGACAAAATTTGTTTTAAATGAAACTGCTTATTTTGGAAAAGGTTCAAGAGAGGCATTAGCTGATGAAATTAAAAATAGAGGTTTTCACAAAGTACTTGTTGTAACAGATAGTGTAATTTATAAAGCTGGTGTAACAGAAAAAGTATGTAGTATATTAAAAAGAGAAGGAATTGATTTTGAGATATTTAGTGAGGTAAAACCAAATCCTACTATTAAAAACGTGTTAGATGGCTATGAAATATGCAAAAAAATAAAAGCAGATGTAATTATTGCGGTAGGTGGTGGTTCTAGTATTGATACAGCGAAAGCGATTTCTATTATAATGACAAATCCAGATAGGCAAGATGTTACATCACTAAATGGTTTATCTAACACATTGAATAAAGGAATGCCAATGATAGCACTTCCTACTACTGCAGGTACAGCAGCAGAAGTTACAATTAATTATGTTATTACAGATGAACAAAGAGAAATTAAAATGGTTTGTGTAGACCCACATGATATTCCGATATTGGCTATTATCGACTCAGAGCTGATGGAAACAATGCCTAAGAGTGTTGCGGCTTCGACTGGAATGGATGCGTTAACTCATGCTATTGAAGGTTATATTACAAAAGCGCACAATACAATGTCAGATAGGTTTCATATGAAGGCAATTCAGCTTATTTTTGAAAATTTACCAAAGGCAGTAAATGATAAGGATGAAAAAGCCATAGAAAATATGGGATTAGCACAATATATTGCAGGAATGGGTTTTTCAAATGTTGGATTAGGTATTGTACATTCTATGGCACATCAATTAGGTGCTGTATATGATACACCACATGGTTTAGCTAATGCTATTTTACTTCCTACGGTTATGGAATTTAATGGAGAAGTATGCTATGAACGATTCCGAGAAATTCTAATTGGTTTGGGAATGCATGCTCAAAATTACACAAAACAAGAAATAATAAAAACAATGGTAGACAAAATAAAAGAATTGTCAGAAAAAGTGGGTATTGTTTCAACAGTAAAAGATACTGGTGCAAAGGAAGAAGATTTTGAAATGTTAGCACAAAAGGCAATGGAAGATCCATGTAAACCAGGTAATCCTAGAGAAGTAAGTAAAAATGATTTTATAGAATTATATAGAAGAGCAATGTAATAGTGTTTCAAATATAAAATACCTGTTATCAGAAATTGATAACAGGTATTTTGCATAATTTTTCTATTTCTACAAATACTAGTATAAAACATCAAAGGAGAGAAAAATTATGAAACCAAAAATAATGATAGGAATTTTAATAAGTCTTATTTTTATTACCTGCATAGGAATAGGGTTTTATTTAACAAAAATTAACCAGTTAAGTGATACTAATATAATGCAAAGAACAGAAGTATCTGAGGAAAAGGTAACAGATGAATGTACACAAGAGACAGAGAAATTATTACAAGCTAATACCAGTGAACGAAAGGTATCACCAAATGCTATATTTATTATGAAAAGAGTATTTAATGAATGTGGACATATATCAAAACAATATATTGATGCACCAAAAGAAGCTATAAATAAGACCAAAGAAGAGATAGAGGAGATGTATAAAGATTGGAAAATAGAAAATTTTACAAATAACGAGATTATTTTAACAAGGAATGAGTCAGGAAGTTGCAATGAACATTATGTGCTACGTAATGTAGAAGAACGTGTTGTTGTTTATAAGATAGATGAAAATAATCAAGAAGAGGTTTTTGAAAGGACAGGAATTTATACAAAGTATTTACCAGAAACAGATAAAGTTCAAATTGAGAACGGAATTTATGTAAATGGAAAAGAAGCATTAAATAGAATACTTGAAGATTACGAATAAAATTCAGTCGAGGAAATAAATTCCTCGACTGAATTATTTTTCTTTTTTAAAAAAGTCTGTTATGTAGAATGCTTTAAAATACATCACAAGTGAGAAAATAGTAAATACAATTGCTAAATAATAAATATATGTATCAAATGTATATGGTAAATTAAATTGTTTAAATACCATAGAAAAGAATATTGCAATATAAAATAGTACTGTTGAAATTTTGCCATACCATTTGCTTGATACTACTAAATCTTTTTTATAAAGAAAAGAAGCACCTGCTACCAAAAGAAATTCTTTAACAATAACTACAACTAAAATCCAAATAGGAATGATTTTTTGAATAACAAGAACGACTAATGTTGCAACCTGTGTACACTTATCCGCAAGAGGATCCATTAATTTCCCAAAGTCTGTAATAAAGTTAAATTTCCTAGCAATAAAACCATCTACTATATCTGTTATACCAGATAAAATTAGAAAAATGGCTGCAACAACATAGTTATCTTGCAGAGCAAAAACAACGATGAATGGAATTAAAAAAAATCGAATAATAGTTAATATGTTTGGTACATGTTTTAACATAAGAAACCTCCGGGTTCATATAACATCGAATGCTAAATTTTCTTCTTCTACTGTTATTTTAATTGTATTTCCGCTTATTAGTTCATTACGCAAAATTCTATCTGAAATTTCATCCTCGATATATCTTTGAATTGTACGACGAAGTGGCCTTGCACCATATTTTAAATCAGTTCCTTTTTCTAAAATAAAGTATTTTGCTTTATTAGTGATTTCAAAGTTAATGTCTTTATCTTTAAGAGCAGTTTCTGTATCTTTCAATAATAGGTCAATGATTTCAAGTAACTGTTCTTTTGTTAATGAATCAAATACAATAATTTCATCAACACGATTTAAGAATTCAGGACGAAAGATTTCTTTTAAACTATCCTCTACTTTAGATTTATCAAAAGTTTGCTTACCAAATCCAATAGAATTGCGGTTTAAGTTAGAGCCGGCATTTGATGTCATAATAATAATGGTGTTTTGGAAACTAACAGTATTTCCTTGTGAATCTGTAAGTTTTCCATCGTCTAATATTTGTAATAAGATGTTAAAAACATCAGGATGTGCTTTTTCAATTTCATCTAATAAAATAATAGAATATGGTTTCCTTTTCACCTTTTCAGTTAGTTGCCCCGCATCATCATAGCCAACATAACCAGGTGGAGAACCTATTAATTTAGAGGTTGAATGGCTTTCCATATATTCTGACATATCAATACGTATAATAGAGTCTTCACTGCCAAACATTTCATAAGCAAGTGATTTAGCTAATTCTGTTTTACCAACACCAGTAGGTCCAACAAAAATGAAAGAAGGTGGACGTTTTGAACTTTGAAGGCCTGCACGATTTCTGCGAATTGCTCTTGCAACTGCATCAACAGCAGTATTTTGACCCACAATACGCTTATGAAGGTTATTTTCTAAATTTAGTAATTTGGCTGTTTCTGCTTCAGTAATTTTTTTTACTGGAATTTTAGTAGTGTTTTCAATCACCTCTGCGATATCTTGTATAGTTAAGTTTTTAATTGTAAGCTTTTTGTTTGTTTTTTCAATTTCTTCAATAAGATTACATTCTTTTGTTTTTAAATCAGCCGCTTTTTGATAATCTTCGATAGAGTCAGTAGAAACTGCATCATCCTTTTCGGCTTGAACCTTAGCGAGTTCATTTTTTAAAACTTCCAATTTAAAGAGTTCTTTATTATTTAAATTAATACGGGAACAAGCTTCATCCAAAATATCAATTGCCTTATCTGGTAAAAATCGGTCATGAATATATTTTTCAGACATACGCACGGTTTTGTCAATAACATCATTAGAAATCTTTACCCTGTGGAAATCTTCATAATATTTTTTAATTCCCTTGAGTATTTCAATACTATCTTCTATATTTGGTTCTTCTACAATTAGGGGTTGAAATCTTCTTTCAAGGGCAGAGTCTTTTTCTATGTATTTGCGATATTCCTTTAAAGTTGTAGTTCCAATTAATTGAATATCACCATTTGAAAGAGATGGTTTTAAAATATTAGCCGCATTCATAGCATTTTCAGCATCACCAGCTCCTATAATATTATGAATTTCATCAATTACTAAAATAATGTTGCAATATGTTTTACATTCATCAATAATCCCTTTCATTCGGGATTCAAATTGACCACGAAATTGTGTTCCTGCAATAAGAGATGTCATATCTAACAAATAAACTTCTTTGTTTAAAAGTTTAGCTGGAACATTTTGGTTGGCAATTTTAATTGCTAATCCTTGTGCTATGGCTGTTTTACCAACACCAGGTTCACCGATTAAGCAAGGATTATTTTTAGAACGTCTATTTAAAATCTGAATCATTCTTTGTATTTCTTTGTCCCTACCTATTACAGCATCTAGCTTATTTTCACGCGCTTTTTGTGTTAGATTTGTACCATAAGTATCTAAAAAGTTTCTCTTTTTTACTTTTGGTGGTTTTTCTGTTTTGATTTTTTTCTTAGCATCAGGGTCTTCATTTTTATTTGCATTTGACTGATTTGGCGAACCAAACATGCTAGAAATAATAGAACCAATAGGCACATTTCCAGAACTATTAGAAGTGGCTTGATTCATTTCTTCTGGCGAGATATTACCAGATATATCCTTAAAAATATCTTCAAACTGTTTCGACATATCTTCTAGGTTCTCATCTGAGAGGTTTGCCTGTTTTGCTAGTACTTCTAGTGGGTTGATTCCTCTAGCTTTAGCACAATTATAGCAAAGACCTTCCAGTGCAGATTGCCCATTTTCTACTTTATTGATAAAAATGACTGCAACATTTTTGTTGCAAACGGAACATAACATAAATTTGTAACTCTCCTTTTTACATAAGCTAACATTATAATCATACTCTAAAATAGGTGAATAGTCAAGAAAATAGAACTTAAAACTTTGTTAAATTAAGATAATTGTATTGTTATAACTCTGTAAATCCCCTTGAAAAAACTAGGTTATAATGATATACTAAAGAAAACAGAAGAAAGTAGGGTAGAATATGAATATTTTAAATAGTATCAGTAACAAAAGAGTTATTATATATGCAGTGATTGCCATAATATGTGTTATTGTAATTGGGATTGCAGTTTATTTTCAATTTTTTTACTCGAAAAATATTCCAATTAATTGGAATGGAAGCAACCAAGTAGAAGAATCGGAGGAAGCAAGATATGAAAGACTACGTACAGAATTTAATTTGATGTTTAGTAATTCTGTTAGAAAAAATAGTATAGAAGAAAAGAACATTCAAAGAATTGATGCAACAAAAGATATTGTTTATACTATTTATCAAATCGATTTATATAGTGAAGATAAATATGATGTAAACCTAAATATTCCGTATTTAAATATTGATAGTGATGTTGCTAAGAAAATTAACGAGGAGATTGATAATTTATTTGGTAGCAAAGCAAATGACGTAGTTCAATCAAAAAATTCAATGAGTATATATAACTTGGATTATGTTGCTTATTTAAATGACGATATTTTATCTATTGTAATCAAAGCCACATTAAAGGAACAAGATTTTCCACAAAGGGTTATTATTAAGACATACAACTATGATATTCTTAATAACAAAGAAATTTATTTGGGAACACTACTATTAAGAAAAAAATTAAACAAAACAGATGTGTATAATAAAGTAATTAATGAAATAAATAGTGTTATTGCAGAAAATGAAGCATTAGCTCAGGAAGGCTATGAGGTATTTAAGAGAGATAGCAATGATAAATGCTATTTGCTAGAGAACACAGATACATATTTTATTGATCAAAACAATTATTTATATCTAATTTATGCTTATGGCAATAATAATTTTACAAGTGAACTAGACATGGTTATATTTTAATTTTAGGAGGAAGTGTAATGCATAAAATATTGACTTTGTTTCTGGCTATTATGATATTATGTATTCCAACAATGGTTTGTGCTGAAGAAAACCAAACAATACAGGAAAATGCTGAAGAAACAATATATACTAAAGCAAAAGTAATAGAAACAGGAGAAGTCTTTGATAGAGAAATAGGAGGAATAGTTGACAAAATACAAAAGGTAACCATTGAAATACTAGAAGGAGAATTTGCAGGAAGAAAATTTGAAGCAAATTATATTCTTTCTTATGATATTGATAATAAAATCATGGCATATGAATTAGATATTGGTAATACAGTTTCGGTTGCACTAACACTAGCAGAAGGAGAAATAAAAGAAATTGTCGTACAAGACGTGATTAGGCAAGATTATATTTTATGGATGTTAATTGTGTTTTTAGTATCTGTTTTAATAATTGGGAGAAAACAGGGACTAAAGGCAATTTTAGGGCTAGTAGTTACAATTCTTGCAGTTTATTTTATTATGATTCAGTCAATTTATTGTGGTTATAGTCCAATTGTAGTTTCAATTATTACTTCTATAGGAATTATTTTAGTTACTTTTATGATTATCTCTGGAATTAATAAAAAAGCTATTACAGCAGCAATAGGAACGGCTGGAGGAGTCATATTGTCTGGTGGTGTGGCTTTTGCCTTTGGGGTTCTCGCTAAATTATCAGGGGGACAAGAAGAGGCTATTATGCTTAGTATGAATGCGGGACACATTACATTTAATTTTAGAGAGTTATTGTTTGCAGGAATTGTAGTAGCTTCTCTTGGTGCATGTATGGATGTTGGTATGAGTATTGCATCAAGTTTAGATGAACTAAAACAAAAGAATCCTCATCTTACATGGAAAGAATTATTTAAAAGTGGGATGAATATAGGTGGAGATGTTATTGGGACTATGACTAATACATTAATTTTAGCCTATGTTGGTGGAGCACTAAATTTAATTTTATTGTTTATGGCATGTGATATGTCGATTTACGAGATTATTAATAAGGAAACTATTGCTGCAGACATTATTTCAGCTTTAGCAGGTAGCATGGGAGTTATTTATACAATACCAACTACTGCTAGTATTTATGCTTTGTTTAATAGGAAAAGGACAACATATAAAACAAAACCTGAAACAAAGGTTGAAGGAAAAAGAAGTCTAAAGATTTAGAGCAAAAATAATAAACCGCCCTCCAGGGCGGTTTTAAAAAACAAAAGGGGATGTTTTTATTAGAAAATCAATAAAGGAATAAGTTAATTATTGATTCTTAGACTATTATAATTATGAATTATGACCATATTGTGAAAAAATGGTAAACCTTTTAAGGTTGTTCTGCTAATGTAACAGTAATTTCTATTTCTTTTCCATCTCGGTAAATTGTTAGCTCCATTTCATCACCAATATTATAATTAGATTTAATTGTGTTTAACTCGTCAATTGTTGAAACAGATTCTCCATTTGCTTTTGTTATAACATCACCAGCTTTTATGCCTGCTTTTTGAGCAGCAGAGAAATCTTCAACAGATCTTATATAAATGCCAAGCGGTAAATTATTTTTATCAGCTGTTTCCTGATCTAAATCCAAGCCAGAAATCCCAATATAAGGTCTTTTTACTTTGCTATACTGTATTAATTGCTGATAAATATCCTTTGTACTATTAATAGGAATCGCAAATCCCATACCTTCAATTCCTGTTCCTGATAATTTTAAAGTATTAATACCAATTACCTCACCATTGCTATTTACCAAAGCTCCACCACTATTACCAGAATTAATAGCAGCATCTGTTTGAATTAATGTATACTTTTTACCATCACTATCTGTTACTTCGCGATTTACTGCACTAATAACACCACAAGTAATGCTATTTTGCATGCCGAGGGGGTTCCCAGCGGCCATTGCAAATTCTCCAACTTGTACGCTATCTGAATCGCCAAGTGTTGCAGCTGTTAAACCAGTTTTATCAATTTTTATAACGGCTAAATCTGTTTGTGAATCTGTGCCAATAATTTCTGCTTCATATGAAGTTTCATCACCATAAAGGAATACACTAACTCTTGTTGCTTCAGAAAGTTGGTAATAAGACGAACTTGAAGAAGAATTAACAATATGGTTATTTGTTAATATATAGCCATCTTCTGAAATAATAACACCTGAGCCCTCTGCTGAAGCGGTAGTAGGTTGCCTAGAAAACAGAGTATTAACAGAATATTCAACCTTAATTCCAACAACAGATGGTTGAATTTTAGCAGCAACTCCTATACCAGTATCTGAATAATTTGAAAGCGAAACTAAGTTGGAATTTATTGATGTTGAGGAGTTAGCAGTAGAAGTTTGTGCAGTTTCTGTTTCTGTTACAAGTATTTTTTCTCTAATGCTGGGAACTCCAAAGCAAGTTCCTATAACAAGACTAGCACCAATAATACCACTTGCAAAAGGAATTAGTACACTTTTACCAAAACCAGACGATTTCTTTTCTGGTTCTATTATTACTTTCTTATAAGATGTTTCATTTTCTTCCATAATATACCTCCAAAATAAAATATTAATATTATAATAACCTAAATTACATTCATAATACAATATAAATGTGAAAAAAATGTGAAAGAAATGTTATTTCTAAAGAATATATAATAGATATCTTAAAAAATATGATGATTCTATGATAGAAGATAAATTGTATTGAAAAAAGAAAATAAAGGATGTATAATATAAAAAGAATTTTGGATAAAATTTAATGGGGGTATAAACAATGCAAGAAAAAGGAATTAGTTTAATTGCTTTAACTATTACAGCAATTGTATTAATAATTTTAGCAGGGGCAATAGCAGTAGGAAGTGATATTTTAAAAAAATCTTTTGTGCAATCTCTTGCTACTGATATGCTATTAATACAGACAAAAGTTAAAATAATAAATGAAAGAGTAAAATTCAATGGAGATACTTCTATTTTGATTGGAGAAAAGTTAAAAGATAATCCAAATAAAGAGAATATTGCTGGAAACGCATTAACTTCAGCAGAAATGGAAAGTGATAGCCTTTATATATATGATAGAGAAACTTTAGATAGTATAGGTCTAGAGGGTATTAAATTAGATAATGGAGAAGTGTATATAGTAGATTATGATACTGGTGAGATTATATGGCCAGATGGAGTTAGTAATGAAGAAGGGGTTAGATTATACAAATTATCTGAAATTATAGAAGGAAGTTTAATCAATGAATAACATGTAGAGCTATAATTAAAAACACCAATAATATGTTAGCTATGTTTATAATAAAATATATTTAAAATAACTGTGAGGAGGAATAATAATGGAAAAAGAAAAATGTGCTTGTGGAAACAAAAAAAAAGATGAGAAATTAATAGCTATATTAAATCAGTATAATCAAGACAAAAGTAATCTTATCCAAATATTAAATCAAGTACAAGAAGCTTATGGGTATATTTCTAAAGAAGCGCAAATGGAAATTTCGGAATATTTAAGGATTCCAATGGCTGAGGTGTATGGTGTTATTACTTTTTATTCAAGATTTACATTAAAGCCAAAAGGAAGATATAATATTGCGGTTTGCCTAGGAACAGCATGTTTTGTAAAGGGGTCTGAAAAGGTATTAGACAAGGTAAAAGAATTATTAAAAATTGATGTAGGGCAAACAACTGAAGACGGATTATTCTCTATTGAAGCAACAAGATGTATTGGAGCTTGTGGTTTAGCCCCTGTTTTTACAGTAAATAATGAAGTGTATGGAAAGGCAACTCCACAAATGGTGGAAGAAGTGATTGAGAAATATAAAAAAATGGGCTAATTTAAATGACTTATAAAATAAAGTGAAATAGAAGGGAGAATGTCTTACATGAAAACATTACAGGAAATAGCAGAAATTAGAAAGAATAAAAGAGAAGAATTAGATTTAAGAGTAAATTTAAAAGCCAGTACAAAAGAAAAACATATTTTAGTATGCCATGGTACTGGATGTACTTCTTCAAAGTCACCGGATATTATTGAGAATTTTAAAAAATCAATAAGAGATAATAATGTAGATAATGTAAAAGTTATTCAAACAGGTTGCTTTGGGCTTTGTGCAAAAGGGCCAATTGTTATTATAAGACCAGAAGATGTTTTTTATTCATTAGTAAAACCAGAAGATTGTGAGGAAATTGTTAAAACACATTTAATAGAAGGAAAATTGGTGGAACGATTATTATGTAAAGAAATAAACGATTCTACGGTAAAGCGTCTAGATGAACTAAATTTCTACAAAAAGCAAAAAAGAATAGCACTTAAAAACTGTGGAGTAATTGATCCTGAAAATATTGATGAGTACATAGCATTTGATGGTTATAAGGCCATAGAAAAATGTTTATTTGAACTAACACCTGACGAGATTATTAATACAATAAAAGAATCTGGACTACGAGGTAGAGGTGGTGCTGGTTTCCCAACAGGGAAAAAGTGGGAATTTACTAAAATGGCAAAAGGAGATCAAAAATATATTGTATGTAATGCTGATGAAGGAGACCCTGGTGCTTTTATGGATCGTAGTATCTTAGAAGGAGATCCACATTGTGTTGTAGAAGCAATGATGATTGCAGGTTATAGTGTTGGAGCTAATAAGGGGTATATTTATGTAAGAGCAGAATATCCTATTGCAGTACAACGTTTTCAAACAGCAATTAATCAAGCAAAAGGATATGGTATCTTAGGAAAGAATATTTTTGGTACTGATTTTAGTTTCGACTTGGAAATAAGACTTGGAGCTGGCGCTTTTGTGTGTGGTGAGGAAACGGCATTGCTAGAATCAATAGAAGGTAGACGTGGGCAACCACGTTTGAAACCACCATTTCCTGCTAATTCTGGGTTATGGAGGAAGCCTACATTAATCAATAATGTAGAGACTTACGCTAATATTACAAGGATTATATTAAATGGTGCAAAATGGTATGCTAGTATCGGAACAGAAAATTCTAAAGGAACAAAAGTATTTGCTTTAGGCGGAAATGTTGTAAATACAGGTTTAGTAGAAGTACCAATGGGCACTACACTACGTGAAATTGTATACGATATTGGTGGTGGAATACCAAATGGAAGAAAGTTCAAAGCAGCTCAAACAGGAGGACCTTCTGGTGGTTGTATTCCATTAGAACACTTAGACACACCTATTGACTATGAATCTCTAGCTCAAATTGGTTCAATGATGGGATCTGGTGGATTAATAGTTATGGATGATTCAAAATGTATGGTTAATATAGCAAAATTTTATCTAGAATTTACTGTAGATGAATCGTGTGGTAAATGTACTCCATGTAGAATAGGAACAAAAAGAATGCAGGAAATATTACAAAAAATTTGTGATGGAAAAGGCGAAAAAGATGATTTAGAAAAACTAGAAAAGCTTGCAAATAACATTAAAAGGGCTTCATTGTGTGGACTTGGTCAAACTGCCCCAAACCCTGTTTTATCTACACTAAAATATTTTAGAGAAGAATATACAGCACATATTCGTGATAAATTCTGTCCTGCTGGAGAATGTAAAGCTTTAGCCAATGTCAGGATTGACTCTACAAAATGCAAAGGGTGTGGTATTTGTAAAAAGAATTGTCCAGTAGGAGCTATTTCACGGAGAAATAAAACAGCCACATAAAATTGATTCAGATATTTGTATTAAATGTGGTGTATGTATTAGTAAATGTCCATTTAAGGCTATTGCTAAATAGATACTAGGATAATGAAAACGATAATTTTAAATGAAATATAAGACTACAAATTATAGTTTAAAATAGCAAACCAAAAGGAGGATTTATATGGCAGAAGAGAATTATATTAATTTAACTATAGATGGGACACAAGTAAAAACAAAAGAAGGAATGACAATATTAGAGGCGGCAAAGTCAGTAGGAATCGATATACCAACATTATGTTTCTTAAAAGATATTAATGAAGTAGGCGATTGCCGTATGTGTATTGTAGAGGTAGAAGGAAGAAAAGGTTTTGCCACTTCTTGTATTCAAAAGGTAGAAGAGGGAATGATAATTCATACACATAGTCCAGCAGTTTTAGAAGCTAGACGTGTTATATTGGATTTAATTTTATCAAATCATCACAAAGATTGTCTAACCTGTAGTCGCTCTGGAAACTGTGAATTGCAGAATTTAGCAATTAAATTTAATGTGCAAAATATTGAATACACAGGCAAGCAATCAGAACATACTATAGATGATTTATCACCATCAATTGTGCGTGATTTTAATAAATGCATATTATGTAGACGATGTATTGCGACATGTAAAAATGTACAAAAAATAGGTGCGATTGATTGTATGAATCGTGGTTTTGATTCTTGTATTTCAACAGTTAACAATCAAAGTTTACGCGATGTTAATTGCACAAATTGTGGGCAATGTATAGAAGCTTGTCCAACAGGTGCTTTACGAGAAAAAGATAATACTGATGAAGTATGGAAAGCTTTGAAGGATGAAAAGAAATATGTTATTGTTCAAACAGCACCTGCAGTTAGAGTAGCTTTAGGTGAAGAGTTTCGGTATGCCAATAGGTACAAATGTAACAGGAAAAATGGTAACGGCTCTTAAAAAATTGGGCTTTAATAAAGTTTTTGACACTAACACTGGCGCAGATTTGACAATTATGGAAGAAGGAAATGAATTTATTGAAAGACTTAGTGAAAACAAGAATTTGCCAATGATTACTTCATGTAGTCCAGGCTGGGTAAAATATATTGAGATGAATTACACAGAGAATTTAAAACATTTATCAAGTTGTAAATCACCACATGAAATGTATGGAGCTATCTTAAAAACATATTATGCAGAAAAAAATAATATTAATCCAAATAGCATTTGTGTTGTATCGGTAATGCCTTGTGTTGCAAAGAAATATGAAGCCAATAGAGAAGAACTTTCTAATCAAGGAATGAAAGATGTTGATATTGTTATAACAACACGTGAATTAGCAAGAATGATTAAGCAGGGAAACATTGAATTTGTGGAATTAGAAGATAGCTCATTTGATGAACCTATGGGTGAAGCAACAGGAGCTGGAGCTATTTTTGGAACAACAGGAGGTGTTATGGAAGCTGCACTTCGTACAGTATCAGAAAAACTAACTGGAAATTCACTAGAAAAAATAGAATTTGAAACTGTACGTGGTGAAGAAGGAATTAAAAGAGCGACTGTGACAATAGGAGAAAAGGAAATAAAGGCTGTAGTTGCACATGGACTTGCGAATGCACAAAAAATTATGGAAGAAATCAAAAGCGGTAAAGCAGATTACCAATTTGTTGAGATTATGGCATGTCCAGGAGGATGTGTTATGGGAGGAGGACAGCCAATCAAATCATCCAAAACGAGGATGACAGTAGATGTTCGTAAAAAAAGAGCAGATGCTCTTTATACAATAGACGAAAAAAGTGTTATTCGTAAATCTCATGAAAATGGAGTTATAAAAAAATTATATGATGAATTTCTTGAAAAACCAGGAAGTCATAAGGCACATGAATTATTACATACACATTACATAGCAAAAGAAAAATATAATATCTAAGATAGGGGTTATAGTTATGAATGAAGAAATAGACGATAAAAAAAAGATAGCTATAGGGATTGCAAATTTAGCTGGAATTATTATTTTTACTATTGTTGGATTACTTATTAAATGGTTCATTTAAATGTAATATGCTAACTCAGTTCTAATACAACCTCTGTACGAATACAATTAAGCAAACGTATTCGTATAGGGGGTTTTTCTTTATGAGAAGTATATCAATAGAAGAACGTGCTATAAATTTAGCACATTATATTATAGATTCAAAAGATACAGTAAGAG
This sequence comes from uncultured Clostridia bacterium, assembly GCA_944392885.1. Lineage (GTDB taxonomy): Bacteria > Bacillota > Clostridia > TANB77 > CAG-508 > UMGS1754. The sequence continues at coordinate 159 of CALXYG010000063.1, read as the reverse complement.
GAGCAGCAAAAAAATTTGGAATCAGCAAAAGTACGGTACACACCGAAGTAACATTCCAGAACGGTAAAAATAAATCACCTATAATCCCAGAAAGTATTGAAATTAAAAAGGTTTTCTTAGCAGAGAAGAATCCAGTTGTAAAATTAGGATTAGTAATAA
>CALXYG010000062.1 GCA_944392885.1 uncultured Clostridia bacterium | reverse complement strand
ATGCAAATTACTTCTAATGAAAACTCTAATACAAAATATGTGCAAATTTATCTAAAAGAAGAAGAATTAAAAAGACAAGATACAAAAGAAGTAATAAAAAACTATAAAAAACAAAAATACAAAATAGGAATATTTGTAACAGGAAAAGAGAACTATCCCGAAGTTCTTAAAAAAATAGTTATGAAACAAGTGGAACTAGACCATAATGTATGCTAATATAAAACAAGAGCAATATCAGGCTAAAGGAGGAAAAATGACAGTTGCACGGATATTGTAGATTAAGTCGTGATGAAGATAAGGAAAATTATTCGAGTATAGAAGAACAAAAAAGGATTATTAAAGATTATGCTTTTACTCGTAATTGGATTATCGATGATAAAGACTTCTACATAGATGACAATGTTTCGGGATATACCTTTAATAGACCTGAATTTACAAAAATGTTAGAAAAAGTAAAAGTGGGAAAAATTGATGTAGTTATAGCAAAAGACTTATCAAGAATAGGAAGAAATAACGGAAAAGTTTTGGTACTTATTGATGAATTTAAAAATATGCAAAAAAATATGATTTTCGTTTCAGAAATGTGCGGAACTTATGATGTACAAAATGATAGAGATGATACTATTGGAATTACAACATGGTTCAATGAAAGATATGTAAAAGACTGTTCAAGAAAAACAAGAGACCATATGTATTCTAAACAAAAAACTGCAAGATTAATTATGGGAAATTATTATGGGTATGAAAAAGTTTTTGAAGATAGAATACCAATGTTATATATTATTGAAGAATTAAAACCAGTTGTTGAACTTATATTTAAATTATATGTTGAAGAGAGAATGGGATTTCAAAGAATTAGTCAAGAATTGAATACAAAATATAATTATCCTACGCCATCTGAATATTATAGAGAAAAACATTTAGAAAGAGGAAGAATATATAAGCATAAAGTCCAGGAAAAATGGACAAAAGATATGGTAAGTAATATTTTAAAAAACGAAGTATATACAGGAACTTTAGTTACTCATAAAAAAAGAACTGTAAATATAAGAGGTAGGGCAGTTAAGCTTCCTAAAGAGGAGCACTTTGTATTTGAAAATCATCATGAGGCAATTATCTCGAATGAAATATTTGACTTAGCACAAGAAATAAGAACTAAAAAGTTAAAACAAAATACATCTAGTACAAATAAAAAAAGAAACTACTTTTTTTCAGGAATGTGTATTTGCAGTGAGTGTGATTCTGGTATGTCTGGAATTATGCTTAAAAGAAAGGTAACTGAAAAAGGATATGATTGTTCAAGATATAGACAATTTGGAACCAAAGCTTGTCATTGCCATGAAGTGAAAGAAAGAGATATTCTAAATCATTTAAAAGAGTATTTAAAATTTACTAAACAGCAATATTTAAAAGAAATAAAAAATATAAAAATAGAGATAAATCAAAATAAAAATAACAATAATAAATTTAAAATGCAAAATAAATTAAATATTTTAAATGAAGAATATAAATTATTAGTATCGCAAAAAATAAAAGAAATAGCATCTGCAAACAACGAAATGGCAAGAGAGATCATAGAAAATACATATAAAGAACTAGAAAAAGAAAAGATTCAAAATATATCTTACATACAAGAACTTTTAGAAAAAGATGAAAAGAAGAATTTAGAACAAAGAGCAAATAAGTTAAAAACTTCAATAGATTATTTTGACGATGTTATAAATTCAGAAGTACCAAACAAAATAATATTACAAATGATTATTGATAAAATATATATCGATAGAGATAAAACTATTATAGTTAAGTTAAAAACTGATATAAATAAAATGATATAAACTACAAAAAAGTCGTTTGAAAAAATATAAGAAATACACAAAAAGTAGTTTAAAAAAATGTAAAAATATATAAAAAATCATGAGAATTTTTTAAATTTAATGAATGTTGACGAAGTACAAATTATAAAAATTACCAAAACACATTTCCACATTTTTCATATTATATAGTAGAGGAGGAATGTGAAAATGTATTGTTGCCATAACGTATGTAATACCATAAAAGTATTATCAATCATTAATTTTATTATTTTTATAAGTATTCTTATAGTCTTTCTTATTGTTATAATAAATAATGGAAACATGAATAAAGATATCTTAGTTGCAGTTGCAAGTTCAGATGATAATACACAAGTGGGAAATGCAATTATTAATTTTGGTAAAAATCAAATTAATGAAGGAACAGCTTTAAGTCATCAAGAAGGAACTAGTCAAATTAATATTAATGAAAGTGGAATTTATCAAATATCTTATCAGTTGGAAGGAATTTCCCAAGGTACTTCAACGAGATTTAACTTTAATGCAATTCTTTTAGTGAACAATGTGCCTTTAACTGAAACGCTAAATGAGGGAGCGGTTCTTAGTGAAGTTATTATTAATAATCGTTATACTCTAACAAGTACTGTTATACTAAGATTGAGTACTGGAGATATATTACAATTAGGAGCTTTATCATTTGAAAATGTGGCTTATTCTAATGCACGTATCGATATAGAAAAAATTGGATAAATAAAACAGATATCGCTAAAAAATACTTTATACAAAAGTATAGAGTATTTTTACTATTTTTTTATTATCCCCACATTGAAAGATTTTACCCCCGTGTGCACTACTGAAATAATTGCATTTTCAAAAGCAAATACATATTTTGAGCAAAGAAATTCATGTTTACTTGGCTTAAGTGTTGACAGTAATGCATCACATTTGGCTTGGGTGTATGATATTTATTGTAAAACAGGTATCCAGATTCCATTTCCAATTATTGCAGATAGAAATGGCAAAATAGCAAGACAATATGGAATGATTTCAAGCAATAGTAGTACTTCGGAAACTGTGCGTAATGTTTTTATTATTGATCCTAATCAAATTGTAAGACTTATTTTAATTTATCCTATGGAGATAGGAAGATGTATTCCGGAAATTCTAAGATGTATTGATGCACTACAAGTTGCAGATTCAAATAAAGCCTCTATACCTGCTAACTGGTTAAATGGGGAACCAATTATTATCAAAAGTCCAACGACTTTTAATGATTTAATGACAAGAAAAAAAGAAATAAATAAAAATAAAAATGGATTTGAATGGTATTTAAGTTTTGAAATTCCAAAAACAAAAAAATAATATTTTTTATTATAAGAAAAAATTTCTTTTTCTTTTTGATTTTAGTTTTTGAAAAATTACACACAATAATATTATAAAATCAAAAAAGGAGGAGTTCATGATGCAGAATAAACAAAAAATTAATTGTACAGTTCAAAGCTGTGCCTATAATAATTGCCAAGAAAATCAATGCACTTTGAAGCAAATCATTGTAACACCTTGTCAGGATTGTAATACTCAAAAAGCCGACGAATCTATGTGTTCAAGTTACAAATATAATCAAGAAAAACAATAAGCTTTTGTAAAATGCGTTCTATTATTAATATTTTGTAAATAAAAATATCTTCAAACATTGTAAGATAACTAAATTTAATTATATTAATAATAGAACGTTTTTAATTTTGTATAAAAATGCAGTTTTAAAAAATTGCATGCTAAATTTTACTTATAATTTTCTTGTATTGACAAATTTCTTGTAAACAAATAAAATATGATTATTAAAATAAATCTTAAGGAGGAAATCATATGCCACTTGTAACTACAAAAAAAATGTTTGAAAAATCTATGAAAGAACATTTCGCAATAGGTGCTTTTAATGTTAACAATATGGAAATCATTCAAGGAATTGTAGATGGGGCAGCAAAACAAAATTCACCAGTTATTTTGCAAGCATCGTCAAGTGCAATTAAATATGCAAGAATAAATTATTTAAAAAAATTAGTAGAAGCGGCTTTGGAAGAACACAATATTCCAATCGCATTACATTTAGACCATGGTCCTGATTTTGAGACATGCAAAGCATGCATTGATGGGGGATTCACTTCTGTTATGATTGACGGTTCAAAATACGATTTTGAGGAAAATATTACATTAACTAGAAAAGTTGTTGATTATGCACACGATAAAGGTATAGTAGTAGAAGCAGAACTTGGAAAGTTAGCTGGAATAGAAGATGATGTCAATGTAGCAACAGAGGAAGCCATGTATACAGATCCAGATCAAGCAAAAGAGTTTGTAGAAAGAACAGGTTGTGATTCTCTGGCAATTGCAATTGGAACTAGTCACGGTGCATATAAATTTAAGGGAGACGCAAAATTAAGGTTTGATATATTAGAAAAAATAAAAGAAAAAATACCAAATACCCCAATTGTACTCCACGGAGCTTCAACAGTTATACCAGAACTAGTAGAAATGTGTAACCAGCACGGTGGGAATATTCCAGGGGCAAAAGGTGTTCCAGATGAGATATTGCATCAAGCTAGTTTGTCAGGTGTTTCTAAAATTAACGTGGATACAGACCTTAGACTTGCAATGACTGCACAAATTAGAAAAGTATTTTCAGAAGACCCAAGCGTTTTTGATCCAAGAAAATATTTAACACCGGCAAGAGATGAGATTCAAAAAACAGTAGAATTTAAAATAAAAAATGTATTTGGTTCAAGTAATAAAATATAAAATTGAAGTCCAGTCATGAAATATATTTTCATTTTACTGGACTTTATTTTTTTCTCGCATTTGTCTTTCAATGTTTCTTTGTGCTTCTTTTTTTGCTAATTCTTCTCGTTTATCATATAGTTTTTTTCCTTTTCCAATACCCAGTTCTATTTTCGCAAGGTTATTTTTAAAGTATAATGAAACAGGAATAATAGAATATCCTTTTTGTTTTATTAAAGCAGATAAGCGGCTAATCTCATGTTTAGACAATAAAAGTTTTCTATTACGCAAAGGATCTTTGTTATATATATTTCCATGTTCATATGGACTAATATGCATACCGCAAAACAAATATTTCTCCATCTTTAATGGTAGCATAAGAGTCTTTTAAATTAACTTTTCCAGCTCTAATTGACTTTATTTCAGTACCAGAAAGAACTATACCTGCTTCTATAGTATTTTCTATAAAATAATTATGATGTGCTACTGGATTTTTAGCAACTAATTTATTCATAATAATCTCCTCATATAATGGTATATTTTAAATATTATATCATATATTTTTATTAACTTACAATACAAATTTACTGTTTAAGTTATGTAAAATTTATAACTAAACGATATAAAAAGGAACTAAATAATAACAAGTATACATTTAGTTCCTTTTTAACTAATTAACTTTTTAATTTATCGTTATATTGACTTACATAATACCATGTTAAAGCAATAATAATAGCACCAACTATACCTAGAATTAACCATATCCATGCTGTATCTGACATAGTTGTTCCAGTTAATTTATCTGTGGCAGTTCTAGTTGCAGTATAATCACTATTTGCAGTTCTGTTCTCATTATTATTAGTTGTTTCAGTAGGTGATTGCTGTTTGCCATTAAATTCTTGTGTAATTGCTGTTGTTGCATCTTGAAGGCTATTTCCTATATCACTTGCAATGTTTTTGATTCCTTCACCAGCACTTTGAAGTGTTGATTCTGATTTATTAACAGATTCTTGTATTTCATTACCTAAGTTGCCATCGTTATTTGCATAAATTGAAACAGAACAAAATAAGAATACAATAAAAAATAATGTTATAATTAAAAATTTCTTATTCATTTTTTCCTCCTATAAAATTTTTTAAAACTACTTATAGTATTTTATTATTTTGGGAAAAATATTCATAAGAAATTTATACAAAAAAAGGTTTCTATTTTTGGAAACCTTCATAAAAAACTAATGATTTATTCTTATCATAATTGCAATTCCTAATAATATTAAAAGAACACCTACAGCAATCAACAATATATTTAAAATATTTCCTATTGTTAAAGTTCCATCAGTGGTATTTATTACATTACTAACATTAGTACTTGGAATGTTTGCTTGAGAATTGTTTATGCTGTTAGTATTATTAGAATTTCCACTAATATCTATGCTGTTTGTTTCAGTAGACATATTTACATTTAGATTTTCAGCAGAGTTAATTTCATTTTCCTGCACACTATTTATTAAATTTAAATTAATTGCATAAACCTTGTGAATGCAAGTTATTAATAAAATACAAATGACAAAAATCATAACTAACTTAATTTTTTTCATAAATTTTCCTCCCTATATTATATTTATTTTTCTAAATACTTTATTATCATACACAAAAATTTATAAAAAATCTATACATATTAAAAAATTTTTTAAAATTTGTTTTAGCCTTGTTTTATTATATAAAAATTGATATAATAAATAATTATATCAATAGATAGAAATGGGGAAAATAAATGTTTAAGTTGCATTCAGAATACAAACCAACTGGTGATCAACCACAAGCAATTGAGTATTTAAGTAATGGTGTAATACAAGGTAAAAAATATCAAACTCTTTTAGGAGTTACTGGTTCTGGAAAAACATTTACCATGGCAAATATTATTCAAAAAACTCAAAGACCAACATTAATTTTAGCTCATAACAAAACTTTAGCGGGGCAGTTATATTCTGAATTTAAAGAATTTTTCCCGAAAAATGCTGTTGAATATTTTGTATCATATTATGACTATTATCAACCAGAGGCTTATATAGCTGCTTCTGATACATATATAGAAAAAGATTCTTCTATTAATGATGAAATAGATAAATTACGTCATTCAGCAACTTTATCATTGTTCGAAAGAAGAGACGTTATTATTGTAGCTTCAGTTTCTTGTATTTATGGTTTAGGAGATCCAATTGATTACCAGGAAATGATGTTATCTTTAAGACCACTAATGAACAAATCTAGAGAAGAAGTTATGCGTAAACTTGTTAATATGCAATATACTAGAAACGAATTCGATTTTAAAAGAGGAACTTTTAGGGCAAAAGGAGATGTTTTAGAAATATATCCTTCTTCACAAAGTGAATCAGCAGTCAGGATTGAATTTTGGGGAGATGAAATTGAAAAAATAAATGAAATTAATCCATTGACTGGCAAAATGATTGGTATAAGAAACCATATATTAATACCACCAGCATCACAGTATGTAACAAGTAAAGATAAGCTAGACAAAGCTTTAATAACAATTGAAGAAGAATTGGAGGAAAGAGTTGCCTATTTTAAATCGCAAAATAAATTTATTGAAGCTCAAAGAATAGAAGAGAGAACTAATTTTGATATTGAGATGTTAAAAGAAACAGGTTTCTGTCAGGGAATTGAGAATTATTCAAGACATATTAGTGGAAGACCAGCAGGTAGTTCACCATATACATTATTCGATTATTTTCCTAAAGATTTTTTGCTTTTGATTGATGAGTCACATGCAACAATACCACAGGTAAGAGCAATGTATAATGGAGATAAAGCTAGAAAGGATTCTCTAGTTAGCTATGGCTTTCGTTTGCCCTCAGCATATGACAATAGACCACTAAAATTTGAAGAGTTCGAACAAAGAATAAATCAATGTATATTTGTAAGCGCAACACCTGCTGAATATGAAAAAGAACATTCTAAGGAAAATATTGCAGAACAGATTATAAGACCAACTGGACTAATTGATCCTGAAATAATTGTAAAACCAGTTTCAAATCAAATTGACGATTTAATTGAACATATTTATGAACGTTCAAAGAAAAATGAAAGAATTCTAGTTACTACACTTACAAAAAAAATGGCAGAGGATTTAACTAGTTATTTAAAGGGAATTAATATTCGTGTAAGATATATGCACTCTGACATAAAAGCTCTAGAAAGAATGGAAATTATAAGAGACTTAAGGCTTGGTGAGTTTGATGTTTTAGTTGGTATAAATTTATTAAGAGAAGGTCTAGATTTACCAGAAGTATCTTTGGTTGCAATTTTAGATGCTGATAAGGAAGGATTTCTTCGTTCTGAGAGATCTTTAATTCAGACAATTGGGCGTGCTGCAAGAAATACTGAAGGGAAAGTTATAATGTATGCAGATGAGCTTACCGATTCTATGGAAAAAGCTATTTCTGAGACAAATCGTAGAAGGAAAATACAAATGGATTATAATCAAAAACATGGAATTATTCCGCAGACTATAAGAAAGTCAATCCGTGATACAATTAAGGCAACTGTTGTTGAAAATATTAGCAGTAAATATGATATCGATAAAGAAGAATCTGTTGAGAAGATGATAGACAAATTAACTAATGAAATGTTAAAACATGCCGAAAAAATGGAATTTGAGCAAGCTGCAGAATTAAGAGATAAAATAAAAGAATTAGAAAACTTATTATAAAATCTCACTAATTTTATAGCATATGCATAACCTATATCAAGGTGATGTATATGCTCTTATTTTTTAGACAACTTTGGGAGGATGCAAAAAATATATTAATAAAAGATCCAGCAGCAAAAAATATATGGACAGTAATATTATTATATCCGGGTTTTCATGCTCTTATATTTTATAGAGTTGCCCATTTTTTTTATAAACACAATTTATTTTTTTTAGCTAGATTAATTTCTCAAATACGGTAGATTTATTACCGGAATCGAAATTCATCCTGGTTGTAAAATTGGAAGGAGATTGTTTATTGACCATGGCATGGGAATAGTTATTGGTGAAACTGCAACTGTTGGAGATGATTGTACTATATATCATGGTGCAACACTAGGAGGAACTGGAAAGGACAAATATAAAAGGCATCCTGATTTAGGCAACAACGTAATGGTTGGTAGTGGCTCAAAAATACTTCGGACCTATTAAAATTGGCGATAATGTAAAAATTGGAGCAAACTGTGTAGTATTAAAGAATGTTCAATCAAATAATACTATAGTAGGAGTCCCACGGAAAATGCATAGTGAAAAAATGCTAGAATAACTAAATTTTACATATAAAAAACGCAAACAAATTTTTTAAATTTAGTGACAAAGCAAAAAAAATATGATAAAATAAACTGTATGAATTTTTTGGGGGCACGATAAAATGAATGATAAAATAATTATAAGAGGTGCAAAGGAACACAATCTCAAAAATATTAGTTTGGAAATACCAAGAGATAAATTAGTTGTGATAACAGGTCTTTCAGGTTCAGGAAAATCCTCGTTAGCATTTGATACACTATATGCAGAAGGGCAAAGGCGATATGTAGAAAGTCTATCTTCTTATGCAAGACAATTTTTAGGTCTTATGGAAAAACCAGATGTAGAATCAATCGAAGGACTTTCTCCAGCTATTTCAATTGATCAAAAAACAACATCTAAAAATCCACGTTCTACGGTAGGAACTGTTACAGAAATCTATGATTATATTCGTTTGCTTTATGCTAGAATAGGAACACCATATTGTCCTAATTGTGGAAAAAAAATTGAAAAACAAACAATAGACCAAATTGTAGATACAATTATGGAACTAACAGAAGGAACTAAAATTCAAATCTTTGCTCCAGTTATAAGAGGAAGAAAAGGTGAATATGTAAAATTAATTCAAGATTTTGGCAAAGAGGGATTTGTTCGTTTTCGTTTAGATGGACAAATCTTCGAAATTACAGATGACATTGATATAGATCGTAAGAAAAAACATAACATAGATATTGTTGTAGATCGTTTAGTAATTAGACCAGACATTCGTAATCGTTTAGCTGAATCAGTAGAAATTGCTTTAAAACATGCAAATAATCTAGTTTCTATTGATATTATAGGAAATGAAGAGAAGTTATTTAGTCAAAATTATGCTTGTCCTGATTGTGGGATTAGTTTTGAAGAACTCTCACCTCGAATGTTTTCATTTAATAATCCATTTGGAGCATGCCCAGAATGTACTGGAATTGGCTATATAATGAAAATAGACGAAGATTTAATAATTCCAGACAAAAATAAAACACTATATGATGGAGTAAAAGCGTTTGGGGCAAGCACCATGAAAAAGTCAGAAACTATGGCGAAAATGTATTTTGAAAGTATAGCAGAATACTATGGGGTTAATATTAAAGTTCCTATAAAAAAATTGCCACAAGATTTTTTAAATAAGATTTTATATGGAACCGGTACAGAAAAAATTAACTTTAAATATACCTCAGCTGCTGGAACACGTAATTTTACTGCACCTTTTGAAGGAGTTGTTCCTATTTTAAATAGACGTTATAATGAAACAAAATCTCAAGGAATGAGGGATTTTTATGAAATGTATATGAGTAATAGTCCATGTCATTCATGTAATGGTTCTAGATTAAGAAAGGAAAGTCTTGCCGTAAAAGTTGGTGATAAGAATATAAATGAACTTACAAACATGCCAATCAATAAAATAAAAGATTATGTTAACAATCTTGTTTTAAATAAAAAGGATTCTATGATTTCGGAACCAATTATAAAAGAATTAAATCAAAGATTACAGTTCCTGATGGATGTTGGATTAGAATATTTAACTCTTTCTAGACCAGCTGGAACTTTATCTGGTGGTGAAGCCCAGAGAATCCGTTTAGCGACTCAAATTGGTTCAGGACTTACTGGGGTTTTATACATTTTAGATGAACCAAGTATTGGTTTACATCAAAGAGATAATGATAAATTACTTTCTACTTTGAAAAAGCTTAGAGATTTAGGAAATACATTAATTGTGGTAGAACATGACGAAGATACTATGTATGCAGCTGATCAGATTATTGATATAGGACCTGGACCAGGTATACATGGAGGAAATGTAATAGCACAAGGGACAGCTGAAAAAATTAAATTGGTTTCAGAATCCATTACAGGTCAATATTTAAGTGGAAGAAAAAAAATTGATGTTCCTAAAAAGAGACGAAAATCAAATGGAAAAGCAATTGAAATTCTTGGAGCGACAGAACATAATTTGAAACAATTAAATGTAAAAATACCTTTAGGAGTTTTTACATGTGTAACAGGTGTTTCAGGCTCTGGAAAATCAACATTGGTCAATGAAGTACTATATAAACATATTTCAAGACAATTAAATGGCTCAAATGAAAAGCCAGGAAAATGTAAAGAAATAAAAGGTATTTCTAATATAGACAAAATTATTAATATTGATCAATCTCCAATTGGCAGAACGCCACGCTCTAATCCTGCTACGTATACAGGAGTATTTGATATTATACGTGATATTTTCGCAGGAACAAATGAAGCAAAGATTCGAGGTTATGAAAAAGGAAGATTTAGTTTTAACGTAGCTGGCGGACGTTGTGAAGCATGCCAAGGTGATGGAATTATTAAAATAGAAATGCATTTTCTACCAGATATTTATGTTCCATGCGAAGTTTGTAAAGGACATCGCTACAATAAGGAAACTCTTGAAGTAAAGTATAAAGGAAAAAATATCTCAGATGTACTAAATATGACTGTTGAGGAAGCTCTAAACTTTTTTAATAATATTCCTAGAATTAAACAAAAAATACAAACATTGTATGATGTTGGATTAGGATATATAAAATTAGGACAATCTTCTACTACACTTTCAGGTGGAGAAGCACAAAGAGTTAAATTAGCAACAGAACTTTCTAAGCGAGCAACTGGGAAAACACTTTATATTTTAGATGAGCCTACAACCGGGCTTCACATTGCAGATGTACATAGATTAGTAGATATTCTTCAAAGATTAGTAGATACTGGTAATAGTATTATCGTTATAGAACATAATTTAGATTTGATTAAAACGGCAGATCACATTATTGATTTGGGACCAGAAGGTGGAGAAAGAGGTGGAGAAATAATAGCCATTGGAACACCAGAACAAATATGTAAAAATGAGCGTTCATATACTGGAAGATTCTTGAAGAAATATATAGAATAGAATTTGAATATTTAGTAATTTTATGATATAATAAAATATATTGGCAATAGCCAATAACTAATATTTAAGGGGTGGATACCATTGGATCAATTAAAAGAACTATGGGAAGACCTTAGTGATGGTGCAAAATTGTATGTGTTACGAGTGGTAACTTCACCCGCTAATGCTGGCAAAGATGTGCACAAACTAGTCATGTCTGCATTAGCAGAAAGGGGAGCTGAATAAGCTCCCTTTTTCTATTTACAATTGTCATTTTTATTTTCAGTATTTAGCTCACTTTTCTTGTTTTGATTGCTTTGATTATTTTTCTTTTTCTTATTATTTTGATTTTTCTCGTTCTTAGACATTAAATCGCACCTCCTTGTTTTTTTATTATTGTACATCTTGTATCATATACAATAATAAAGATACTTATCTTATTGTGTAACAAATCAAATGAAAATATGTAAAATCAATTAAAATCATTGTGGAAAAAGTATTTTTAGGCTATAATAGACACAAATACAAAATAGTTGATAAGCCTGAACATTTTGGAGCACATGTATAAATAAATTAATATAATATAACAGTTAATATAATAGGAGGGGAAAATGGAAAACCAAAAATTTAAGGAATTTGAACAATATTTAATGCGGAAGAAAAGTAGCAGTAATTGGTTTAGGTGTTTCTAATACGCCACTTATAAAGTTTTTATATGATAGAGGAGCAAAAGTAACGGTATTTGATAAAAAAGATATATCTTATTTAGATCAAAGTGCATGTAAAATAATCCAGGAATTTAATATGGATGTTTCACTAGGTGAAAATTATTTATCAAAATTAATTGGATATGATATTATTTTTCGTTCTCCAAGTTGCATGCCAAATATACCAGAAATTCAAGCGGAACTTAAACGTGGAGCAATTCTTACTTCAGAAATAGAAATGGTAATGGAATTTTGCCCAGGCAAAATAATTGGAGTAACTGGTAGTGATGGCAAAACAACAACTACTACATTAATATATGAAATTTTAAGGGAAAAAGGATATTCGTGCTATCTAGGTGGGAATATTGGAGTTCCATTATTTACAAAAATTCAGAATATGACATCAGAGGATATTGTTGTTTTAGAATTAAGTAGTTTTCAATTAATGAATATAAAAACTAGTCCAGATATTGCTGTTGTTACAAATGTAACGCCAAATCATTTGAATGTTCATAAATCATATAATGAATACATAACGGCGAAAGAAAATATTTTCAGGTTTCAACCTAAAGCCGGAATTACTGTTTTAAATTATGACAATGATGTTACAAATAAAATGGTGGAAAAAGTTCCTGGCAAGGCAATTTTATTTAGTTCAAAAGTAAAATTAGATAACGGTTATATCGTTGATGATAATAAAATTAAACTATGTCATAATGGATTAAGAAGACATATTATAGAAGCCAAACAAATACATCTCCGTGGCATACATAATTTAGAAAACATTTGTGCAGCCCTTGCTGCAACATCTACATTAGTGGATATCGAAACACAAATAAAAGCAATTACATCATTTAAAGGTGTTGAACATAGATTAGAATTCATACGTGAAAAAGATGGTGTAAAATGGTATAACGACTCTATTGGTACTAGTCCAACTAGGACAATTGCAGGGCTTAATTCATTTGAGGAAAGGATTGTTCTTATTGCAGGTGGCTATGATAAACATTTAGACTATGAACCACTAGCAAAACCAATTATTGACCATGTGGATACTCTTATTTTACTTCGGACAAACGGCTGAGAAAATAAATAATAGTGTTTTACGTGAACTAAAAAAAGAAAATCGAACATTACCAATTTTTAGATGCTCTAACTTAGAAGAAGCTGTAAAGGAAGCTCAAAAACAAGCTAGACCACGGTAGTATTGTATTATTATCACCTGCTAGTGCAGCTTTCGACATGTTCAAAAATTTTTCCGAAAGAGGAGAAATTTTCAAGAAATTAGTAAATAGTTTATAAGTTCTGTTGTAACAGATTTTCAAATCTAGCATACTATGTACCATAAATGATGAGGAGGGAAGAGTATGTATTACCAAAATTATGAAGATTACATGCGTTGTGTGCTAGGTTATCCAACAAATTCTACCATTACATATGATAGACCTAATGACTGTTACTGTAATGTTATGAAACAACCAACTAGAAATGAAATCCAAGAAAATGAAGAATTATATCCAGAAATTTATAAAATAGTATATCCAATGGTATGTAAAACATGTGAAGAAAAAAATTATGATGAGATAACAGAAGAGCTATTGGAAGAAATGACAAATAAAATCTACATGAATTTAGAAGTGGAGGAAAAAGAAAACACATCTACTAGACAAGAATTACGTAATGGAGATGTTAGAAATCAAAATGCAAAAGAACCAGAGAGAGAAGTAAGACAAAGAAGACCAAACAATCCTGCTTTAAGAGATTTAATTCGTATTCTTATTTTAAGAGAATTATTTGATAGAAGAAATCCAAGGCCACATTTTAATGATAGACCAATGAGACCACCAATGACTGGTCCTCAACCACATTTACCTGGTGGAAGATTACCTTTTTCTAATAGCGGAGTGTTTTCTCCACAAATGCAAAGAAATTATAATGAATTATATTATTAAAAAGGAACGTAAATAATTTAAACTTATTGTATAGGAAAAAAATATATAGTAAGGATGGAAGTTAACTTTCCTAATACAATGAAGAAAACGTTGTCATTTGGCAACGTTTTTTGTATAATTTTTTTCAAAAAGCAAATACTACCAATAATATATTAAAGAAAGGTAGGAAAAGAATGAGAGCTAAAGATTGTATGAGTAATGAAGTTGTTTGGGTTAACCCCAATAGTACAGTTTGTGATGTTGCAAAGTTAATGAATGAAAAACATATTGGTAGTGTTCCAGTATGTGATGAAAATCAAAATCTTGTTGGTATTATTACTGATAGAGATATAATTTTAAGGAGTATAGCATGTGAAAAAGATTTTAAACAAACAAAGGCAAATGAAATTATGACAACAGATGTTATTAGAACATCAAAAGATACTGATATAAGTTGGGTAGTTGGAATTATGTCAAAGAACCAAATTAGAAGAATCCCAGTGGTAGAAAATGAAAAACTAGTAGGCATTATTTCAATTGGAGATTTGGCAAGAAGTAAAAAGTTATTAAACCAAGAAGTTGCAGAATGTATTTGCCATATATGCAATTGCTCAAATCAAAATGCAGAATAGAAATTCTCGAAACATTATTTAAATATATATAACTAGTCAAAATAAATAAAACGCTAGTTATATATATTTAAATAATTGATTATTATACATATTTTACAACGACAAGCATATATTATGGAGAGGACTGGTGATTCATTTGGTCGTTGATATGGGATATTGGACAAAGGTAAGCAAAAGATTAATTGTTTTTCTCCTTACTATTTTAGGAATTTATTTGGCCTTTAAATTGGCTGTTTTTTATATGCCATTCTTAATAGCTTTTATTATATCTTTACTGGTTGAACCAATAATTCGTGTTTTAGCAAAAAAAACAAGCTTAAACAGAAAAACATGTGCCATTATTGTGTTAATTACTGCATCGATTATTTTAGTGGGAATTGTTGTTATAGGAATTGTGGCTATTATTTCTGAGAGCTCTAATCTGCTCCAAGGGTTGAATCGGTTATGTTGAAAAAATCTACACAAAATTTCAAGAAATAATAAACAGTATAAATTTTGATAGGATTAAACTTTCAGAACAATTTTCGCAAGTATTAAATAATTCATCGCAAGATTTTCTGCAAATGTTATCCACATGGCTTAGAGAAACCTTAAGTAACTTATTACAAACTATTACTGAAATACCTGCTATATGTATTTACATTGGAATTACACTAATTTCGACTTATTTTATATGTACGGATAAATTATATATGCTAGATCAAATAGAGCATCATTTACCAAAAACATGGGTGAAACGTTTGATGCTCCATTTAAGAAAACTAGTTTCATCTTTAGGTTGTTATTTAAAAGCTGAATTTATATTAGTAGGAATTTCATTTGTTATTACATTATTTGGACTATATATTTTAAATTTCGTAGGATTAAATGTGCAATTTCCATTTTTGGCTGCACTCGCAATAGGATTTGTTGATGCTCTTCCTATTTTAGGATCTGGTACAGTATTTGTTCCTTGGTCCATATTTGCTGCATTAGATGGTGATATCCACTTAGCAATTGCTCTTTTAGTATTACTTGCAATAATATCTATAATACGACAACTTTTAGAACCAAAGGTTGTAAGCAAACAAATAGGAATCCATCCAATTTTTACATTAATTGCAATGTATACAGGTTTTAAGGTATTAAGTATAATGGGTTTGTTAATTGGCCCAATCATTCTAATTGTTTTAAATAATGTTTTTGGGACATTAATTGACAGGGGAGTTGTAAAGAGTATTTTTGATAAAAAATAACATTTTATTAAAACAGAAGTTTTTTAAAATTCAACTCCTGTTTTTAATTTTTCTCATATGCAAATCTTTACACTTCTTTAAGGTTCTCGCAAAGCGAGAATTTTCTTTAAAACAAATTAGAGGTAGGTACGAATGATTCATCTGGTGGATATACAAGGCATTCTTCAGGTTTATTGATTTTTTTCATTTCTGTAATGCGAATAATTGGTATTTCTTCAATATAGTATCCTTTCTCTATAGTACCGGTTATTTCTACCCATGTATTCGTTTCGAACTTATGTAGTTCATTGCTTTCACACAAAAAACCAACTACGAGAGTTCGTAAATCTGAACTAATAACCATATCTCTTGCCAATACAAATTGTGTTTTAGTAAAATCTGAAACTTTGTAAATATAACCAGAAAAATGGATTTTTTTTCCTATATAGTTAGATAGATTATCATGAACACTTTTTAGGATATTGGTATAATTAGAGGCCCTTATATCAATTACATCTGGATTAGGTATAGTATCATTTACTCTTGCATTAGAAGCGTTTATACTCTCTCGAAAAATTCGATATGCTGAAATACCAAAGAAAATAATTAATATAATAGCTATAACTGTAAAAAAATATTTTACAGTTTTTGTTTTATTCAAACTAATATTACATATGAACATATTAAGCATCCCTTCCTTATTATTTGTTACAATCTATGCTAAAATTCAAATAGATATTCGTAATAATACCTTTGAAATAATAATACTTGCTAAAATTATAAAAAGGTGATATAGTACATTTGATATAAATAAAATGGAGGATTTTTTTTAATGGGAGTCTTTAGTAAAATATTTGGAACTTATAGTGAAAAGGAAATAAAACGAATTAAAACTATTGTTGATAAAATAAATAGTCTAGAACCAGAAATAGAAAAAATGAGTTTCACACAATTACAATCAAAAACACCAGAGTTTAAGCAAAGATTGGCAAATGGAGAAACTTTAGATGAATTATTACCTGAAGCTTTTGCTGTTGTTCGTGAAGCATCTAAACGAGTTTTAGGATTACGACATTTTGATGTTCAATTAATGGGTGGGATAATTTTGCATCAGGGTAGAATTGCTGAAATGAAAACAGGAGAAGGTAAAACATTGGTAGCTACTCTCCCTCTATACTTGAATGCATTGACAGGAAAAGGAACTCATTTAGTAACAGTAAATGATTATTTGGCAAAATATCAGGGAGAAATGATGGGAAATTTATACCGTTCTTTAGGTATGTCTTTGGGATTGGCTTTATCTGGTATGAACTCTGAAGAAAAGAAAAAAGCATATGAAGCTGATATTACATATGGAACAAATAATGAATATGGTTTTGACTATTTGAGAGATAATATGGTTGTTTACAAAGAACAAATGGTTCAAAGACCACTACATTATGCTATTGTGGATGAGATAGATAGCATTTTAATTGATGAGGCACGTACTCCACTTATTATTTCAGGTACTGGAAAAGAATCTTCGATTTTATATAAACAAGCTAACGATTTTGTAAAACGTCTTTCGCCTAAAATAATTGTAGAAGAAAATGTAAAAGATGAGTTACAAGCAGAAGATAATGAGAAATATGATTATATTGTTGACTTAAAAGCAAAATCTGCTTCGCTTACCTCAAAAGGAATTAAAAAAGCAGAAGATACATTTCATCTTGAAAATTTAAATGACTTGGATAATTCTGAAATAGTACATCACATTAACCAGGCATTACGAGCACATGGTATTATGAAAAATGAGACAGATTATATTGTAAAGGATGGTGAAGTATTAATTGTTGATGAATTTACAGGAAGAATTATGTATGGTAGAAGATACAACAATGGATTGCATCAAGCAATTGAAGCAAAAGAGAATGTTAAAATTGCCAATGAGTCTAAAACACTAGCTACAATTACATTCCAAAATTATTTTAGGATGTATGAAAAACTAGCCGGTATGACTGGTACAGCTATGACAGAGGAGAATGAATTTCGTGAAATTTATAACCTAGATGTTATAACCATTCCAACTAATAAACCTATGATACGTAATGACCACAATGATATTATATATAAAAATGAACAGGCAAAATACCGTGCTGTGGTAGCCGATATTAAGGAGAGTCATGCAAAAGGTCAACCTGTTCTTGTTGGTACAGTTTCAATAGATAAATCTGAGAAATTAAGTAATATTCTAAAAAAAGAAGGAATTGCACATGAAGTGCTAAATGCAAAATATCATGAAAAAGAAGCAGAAATTATAGCACAAGCGGGAAAATATGGTGCGGTTACAATTGCTACAAATATGGCCGGTCGTGGTACAGATATTATGCTTGGAGGTAATAGTGAATTTTTGGCCAAACAAGAAATGAGAAAGCAAAAGTTTTCTGACGAGCTAATTAACCAAGCTAACTCATTTAATGAAACGGAAGACTCAGAAGTATTACATGCTAGAAAAGTATTTAAGGAATTAGAGAAAAATTTTACAAATAAAATTCAGTCAGAAAAAGAAAAAGTAATAGCTGCTGGCGGATTAAAGATAATTGGTACAGAGCGTCATGAGTCGAGAAGAATTGATAATCAGCTTCGTGGACGTAGCGGCCGTCAAGGTGACCCTGGTGAATCTAGATTTTATATTGCACTTGATGATGATTTAATGAAAATTTTCGGTGGAGATATGGTAACTGCTGTATATAATACACTTGGTGCAGACGAAAACATGCCATTAGAAGCTGGAATTTTATCAAAGCAAGTTGAATCAGCTCAAAAGCGTGTGGAAGGAAAAAATTTCAGTATACGCAAACATGTATTACAATATGATGATGTTATGAATACTCAAAGAGAAATAATTTATAGCGAAAGAAAACAAGTGCTTGATGGCAATAATCTAAAGCCAAAAATTCTCCATATGATTGAGGATGAAAGCGAACAAATTGTAAAAAATTATACCTCTGGATTGGAACATGTATCTGATATTAATAAAACAGGCTTAATTATGGATGTAAAATCAATCTTTGGAATTGATAACTTAGATTCATTACAGTCAGAAAAAATTGACGAAGAAAATGTTATTCAAGAATTAAAAGAAAAATCTTTAGTATATTATGATGAACTTGAAAAAGAAATTGGAGAAAGCGAACTTCGTGAATTAGAGCGTATTGTTATGTTAAAGGTAGTTGATAATAAGTGGATGGAACATATTGACAATATGGATGAACTAAAAGATGGAATTGGACTTCGTGCATATGGTCAAAAAGATCCTGTTGTACAATATCGTATAGAAGGTTTCGAAATGTTTGATCAAATGATTCAAGATATAAAAACAGATGTTGTAAAGTTATTAATGCATAGACGAAAAAACGAAGTCATAGAAAGGAAAAGTACAGTAAAAATAATATCAGAAGGACTTGAGAAAACAAAAATTCAGGTTGCGGCTGAAGACACCAAAAACAAAAATACTCCATTTGTGAACAAAAATCCGCAGATAGGTCGTAACAGTTTGTGTCCATGTGGTTCGGGTAAAAAGTATAAGAATTGCTGTGGAAAGAACGCATAAATAAAGGGAAAACTAAAAATTAAAAAGGGTAACAAATTTATTGTTTGTTACCCAATAAATAAAAATGTGGACAAAATCCATTGAAAATATAGTAGAAAAAAGGAATAACTCTAGTAGCATTAGTAATAACAATAGTAATATTAATAATATTAGCAACAGTAGCAGTAAGCTATGTGTTGGAGGAAAATGGATTAATAAAATATGCAGAAAGAAAGGAGTGTATAGTGTATTTAAGTTATTAAATATATTATACAAGAAAAAATGATTGAATTAGAGAATAATAAAAGAATATTAAACAACCTAAAAATTAGATTAAAAAACATAGGTGATTCTCTTTGACATAACAAAAATGAAAAAAGAAATTCAAAATCTTCACAATATAACATTACAAGATGGTTTTTGGAATGAGCATGAACATTCGGAGCAAATTATTAGTAAATTGAAAAGATTAGAAAAGAAATTAAATTCATATCAAAAAATTTTAGCACTTTTAGAATCTTTAACAGAATGGAATGATTTACTATTAAATGAATTTGATGACGAAATTGCAAAAGACGTCTTAAAGGAATCTAAGAATTTAGAAGATGAAATTAATAGGCTTGAGTTAGAAACACTTTTAAATGGCAAATATGATTCAAATAATGCTATTATAACTATACACCCTGGTGCAGGCGGAACAGAATCGCAGGACTGGGCAGAAATGTTATACCGTATGTATGGAAAATGGTCACTCTCAAATGGCTATACATTAAAAGAGCTTGATTACTTAGAGGGTGAAGAGGCAGGACTAAAAAGTGTCACATTTTTAGTAATTGGCGAAAATGCCTATGGTTATTTAAAATCTGAAAAAGGTGTACATAGACTTATTCGTATCTCACCGTTTGATAGTGGTGGAAGGAGACATACATCATTTGCTTCAGTTGAAGTGATGCCAGAAGTTTCAGAAAATATAACTATTGATATATCTTCAGAGGATTTAAGAATTGATACATTTAGAGCCTCAGGGGCAGGAGGACAACATATTAATAAAACAGACTCTGCTGTTCGAATTACCCACATTCCAACAAATATTGTTGTTAGCTGTCAATCAGAACGTTCTCAATTACAAAATAAAGAAACTGCCTTAAAAATGTTAAAGTCAAAGCTTTTAGATATAAAAGAAAAAGAAAATAAAGAAAAAATTGAAGACTTAAAAGGCATTCAAAAAGAAATTGCTTGGGGAAGCCAAATTCGCTCTTATGTTTTTTGTCCATACACAATGGTTAAAGATCATCGAACAAATTATGAAGTAGGAAATGTTCAAGCAGTAATAGATGGAGACTTAAATGGTTTTATTGAAAGTTATTTAAAATATTCTTTAGAAACCTCAAAAATTTGACTGTAAATTATTAATTTGTTATAATTATATTATAGAGCTTTTAGGAGGTGTTATATATGGCAAGTTATGAAGACGAAGTATGTTATGATTGTATTTATTATGGAAAAGATTCTTGTGAAAATCCAAAATGGGATAAAAACCATCAAGCATGTAGATGGTTTAAGCGCAGATAAAAATATTTTAAAAAGTGATGTCTTTACGAAGGCATCATTTTCTGTTTTATTTGCTAAATGTAAAATTATATGATATTTTATTCACATAAAGGAGTATATTGTACATAAAATATGATATACTGGCATAGTCATTTGATTTATATTTAAATCATTTGTTTATATTATTAAAAAGAGGTGCCGCAAATGGGCATAATTGTACAAAAATTTGGAGGAAGTTCTGTGGCAAACACAGAAAAATTATGGAATGTTTGTCGCCATATTAGACGAGAACAGGAAGGAGGAAATCAAGTTGTTGTAGTTGTTTCTGCACAGGGAAAAACAACTGACAGATTAATACAAGAGGAAGGAGAAATCACAAAATTACCAAATATAAGAGAACACGATGTTTTAGTATCAGTTGGAGAGCAAATTACTATTGCAAAGTTGTGTATGTGTCTAAACTCATTAAATATACCTGCTGTTTCTCTTACTGGCTGGCAAATTCCAATTATAACTGATAGTAAATATGGAGATGCAAAAATCAAATTTATCGGAAAGGAAAAAATTAAAACAGAATTAGAAAAAGGGAACATAGTTGTTGTTGCTGGATTCCAAGGAGTAGACGAAAATAATAATATTACTACTCTTCGGAAGAGGTGGATCAGATACTACTGCAGTTGCTATTGCAGCTACATTAAATGCAGAACGATGCGATATTTATACAGATGTAGATGGCGTATATTCTGATGACCCAAACTTAAAAAAAGATGCTATAAAATTTGATATTATTTCTTATGACGAAATGCTAAAAATGTCAAACAATGGTGCAAAAGTATTGCATAATAAATGTGTTAAAATCGCTAAGGAATTCCATGTGCAAATTATTGTGAAATCTAGTTTTAATGATGAGAGCACTGGCACCTTAGTAACAAATTTATAAATCTAAAAATAACCACGTGTTTTATACGTGGTTATTTTTAGATTTATTTAAAATTATATTGTCTTTTGATTAGTTTTGTAAACCTATAGACAAAAACATACATTTAATTATATAATAAAACAAAATTTAGACAAATTATGATAATTAGAAGGTGAAAAAATGAAAAGGAAAATATCAAAATTTAATAAGGAAAAAAATTTAGTTAATCTTTTAAAACAATTTGTAAAATTTGGCATAGTTGGAGCTATAAATACTATACTTTCGTATGCAATAATGAATATAGGATACTATATATTTAATATACATGAACAAATATGTAATATTATAGCATTTATTATAACAGTATTTATTTCATTTCTCCTAAATAATAAATTTGTATTTAAAGAAAATGCGGAAAATAGGAGTTGGATTAAATCATTAATTAAAGTATATGCTTCATATTCAACTACAGGTTTATTTTTAACAGCATTATTATTATATATTGAAGAGCAAATTCTGGGAATAGAACACTATATTGCTACACTAATGAATTTAGTCATTACAATTCCAATTAATTTTATACTTAATAAATTGTGGGCTTTTAAAAGCGAAAAAAATTGATAGATATAAAACAATGTTAAATATTCCTATTCACTCATTATTTTAGTTCTAAGTAAGACAAGATTTGAATATATATATTCTAGACAAAGTAAGAATAGGGAGGAAATGCAATGATTAGTAGTGATGATAGAAAAAATATAACAAATATTATTCAAAATTTAATTCTTGAAAATCGTAGTAAGTTAAGTATTTCAGGTGTTCTCGATGTTTTTAGTTTTGATGATCAAGTTGTTATAGTGGAAACTGAATTAGGACTTTTAACAGTGAAAGGAGAGAACCTTAGAATTAATAAATTAAGTATTGATACATCTGAAGTAATTGTAGAAGGAGATATATCTAGTTTGACATATTCGGATAAGGAAACTGATAAGAAAAATGGCTCTTTATTTGGAAAAATATTTAAATAGATAGGTGATAGCAATGAGCCTTAATCAAGCATATTTATTTTACATATTTTTTTTTACTGGGATTCTTATTGGAGTTCTATTTGATTTTTTTCGTATTATACGTAAAAGTTTTAAAACCTCAGATTCTATTACAATTATACAAGATGTTATCTTTTGGCTATTAGCAAGTTGTTTATTTGTTTATACGTTATTTAAATTTAATAATGGAGAAATTAGAAGTTATGTGCTCTTCGGAATTGGTTTAGGCATTATATTATATTTACTTTTATTTAGCAAGATATTTATTAAAGTAAATGTAAAACTATTATTATTCTTTAAAAGAATAGTCTATTTAATTTTGCGTATTATATTTTATCCAATTAAAATACTAATTAATTCTTTGAAAAAAGTCTTTTTAAAACCAATCGCATTTATATTTATTAATATACGAAAAAATATCAAAAACTGCATAAATAAAATGTCAAATTATTTAATAAAAAAGAAATTTTTTATTAAATAATTAAAAAAATAGTTTCATAAGAAGGATTTTAAAAGAAGATGTAGAAAAATATAATTAGGTTATTAGTGAGAATTAGAGTAATATTTCAAAACTGGAGAGAAAAAAATTACTTATGAAAAATTTGTTTAGAAATAAAAAGATATATAAAAATATATTGCTTTTAATTGCAATAGGTTACATAGCTATAATTTTTATTGGTCAGCAAAAAACCTTGAACTCATATAAAGCTGCTCAAGAATATAATACTAAAAAATTGGAGGAAGAAAAAGAGTATCAAGAGAGCTTAATTGCCATGCATGAAAATATTAATTCTTCAGAATATATAGAACAAATTGCAAGGGACAAACTTTATATGTATTTACCAAATGAAAAAGTTTATATCGACCGAAGTAAACAATGAGGCTAAAGTTTAATTTAGCCTCATACGTTTTTTCTTTTTTTATTAATTTCTAGTTAAATTTCCAAATATTTTCATATCAAAAAACTAATATTATAAGGGGGCTATAATAATGGATTTTGAGGGGCTAACTTTGTCTGAATTAAAGGAGATAGCAAGGGAAAAGGGGGTTAAAAACTTATCAAAATTACACAAAGATGAGCTGATTAAGTTATTATCGGTAGAAGAATCTAAAGAGGATGTTATTCTTTCATCACCTACTGAAGATGATCGTTATAAATTAACAACAGAGGGAGATGAAATAATTGAAGGAATTTTAGAGGTATTGCCTGATGGTTATGGATTTCTAAGGGGAGATAATTATCTTCCAAGCCAAAAAGATGTATATATTTCTCCAATCCAAATAAGGCGCTTTCACTTAGACACAGGAGATAAAATAAAAGGTATTATGCGTATGCCAAAAGAAGAAGAAAAATTTCCAGCACTTATTTTCGTTGGTGAAGTAAATGGAGAACATCCAGAAAATGCTATGCGAAGAACGAATTTTGACGATTTGATTCCAATTTATCCAGATAAGCGTTTAAAATTAGAAACGACATCAAATGAATATACTATGAGATTGGTTGATTTGATTTCACCCATTGGTAAAGGGCAAAGGGGAATGATTGTTGCACCTCCAAAAGCAGGAAAAACAACCATTTTAAAGAAAATTGCCAATAGTATTTTAGCCAATAACACAGAAGTTGAGTTAATTGTACTATTAATTGATGAAAGACCCGAAGAAGTGACAGATATGAAACGCTCTATTGCAGGTGATGTAATTTATTCTACTTTTGATGAATTACCAGAACATCATGTAAAAGTAGCTGAAATGGTTCTAGAAAGAGCAAAAAGACTTACAGAACAAAAAAAGGACGTTGTTATATTATTAGATAGTATTACAAGACTTGCAAGAGCATATAATCTTGTCATTCCTTCTTCAGGCAGAACGTTGTCTGGTGGATTGGATCCAACTGCTTTACATAAACCAAAACGTTTTTTTGGTGCTGCTAGAAATACCGAAGATGCTGGTAGCTTAACTATTTTAGCAACAGCATTAATTGAAACAGGAAGTAGAATGGATGATGTTATTTTTGAAGAATTTAAAGGAACAGGGAATATGGAAGTACATTTAGATAGAAAATTATCTGAAAAGAGAATTTTTCCAGCAATTGATATTAATAAATCTGGTACAAGAAGAGAGGATTTACTTTTAACATCAAAGGAACTTGAAATTGTTTTTGGTCTACGTAAAGTTATGGCAAACATTTCTTCAGCAGAAATGACTGAACAATTAATCAGTCAATTGATTTCAACTAAAAACAATGAAGAATTTTTGGAAAAAATGAGTAATTACCTAAAAAAGCCTTAGCAATTAAAAACAAGACATATATTTTTATGTCTTGTTTTCGTTTAGAATTATATTTTTTAACTGTTCAATACTATAATAATTATTAACTTTTATTCTTATTAATTTAATATTAAGGTCTTTAAATAGTTTGCTCAAGAATTCGTCTCTTTCAATTCTTTTTGTTTCTTTATGTGTTGTGTCGTCTAATTCAATACATAACTTTATTTTGCAATTTTTTTCTGTTATTACAAAATCTATACTTTTACTTTTTATTTTATTAAAGTCTTTATAATTTTTATTTTTAATAATAGCATATAATGATACTTGTACGAATAGGTTTAAATTCAATTCATCGGTAGCTTGTTTCAGGGTCTTATAAAAGTACAGTTCGTTTTTAGTTAGAAGATATTCTTTTTTTTCATAGTAATTGTTATAGTTTATTTCTGTTGTTTCTGGCATTTCTTTTATTTTATCTAAATGTAAAATTTTATTATTCCTTTTATTTATTAATTTCTCTAATATTAATATTATAATAATCAATAATAGTATAACATATAGCATATTATCACCTCTTATAAATTATACCATATTTTTACATTCCTGTCCACATTATGTTGACTAGCTCTTCTTTAAATGTTATAATAATAATGTTATAGAAAAATAGGGGGGTGTTATACATATTACATATAAGTGATAACGTTAATTTTGTAGAATTTCGTTTATTAGAAGGTCAAGTAGATATAATTTTAAAAGCTTTAGAGTTATATGCATATAATTTGCATTTTACTTGGTCTGAAGAAGATGATTACGAGCTCTTGAATAGTTTAATTTATTATTGTTATGAAACAATTCAATCTAAATATTCAAATAATCGCATGGGTTATGATATTAACAATTGTAAAAGAGAGTTAGTTTGAGTTTGACATTTTTTTGAGACAAAAAAGTGCCTTAAAGCTAGTAATAGCAATAGCTTTAAGGCTTGATTTTTTTACAGAAAGTTGTTGACTTTTTTAGCCTATTTTAGTAGTTCCTAAAACTTTTTTAATATCTTGTAAAGTTCTAGTTTTAAGGGAAAAATCAATACTTAATGCATTTCCAATATCTTTTAAAACAGTATCGTAAAAATTAAATCTATAAATATTTTCCTCTAAGTTGAAGCAACAACATTTTCCTAAACTTTCTAATATTTT
>CALXYG010000061.1 GCA_944392885.1 uncultured Clostridia bacterium | reverse complement strand
TTATTGCCATGTTTATGGCTGCTCCTGCTAATATTAGTAATACTATTACTGTTATTACTAATGCCACTAGTGTTATTCCTAACTCTTCTTTAGGATGTGTTTTCCTTTTTCCTTCCTTTTTCATCTTTCTTCCTCCTATGTTTTTTATTTTCCTTTGTTGCCTTTCCTATGTTGTTTTTTCCTTTTTGTAATTTTTTACAAAATTTTTTTTTTTTCCTTTTTTACCTGTTGTTTATTGAAAAACTATTTTTGATAGTCTCTCCCTTGTTTTTACTTTATTTTCACATCCTATTTATTTTTCAAGGTTCTTGCTATTTTTTATAGCTTTTCTTTTATTTCTTCTTATGTTATATCTTTTCTCCCTCTTTTGTCAATACTTTTTTTTATTTTCGGAACATAGATATTTTCCTTTCTTTTGTGTGGTTTGCAATTCACATTTTAAGGGATTATCTATGTTTTCTCAATATTTTTCTTTTTGATAAAATTCTATTACTTTTAATTTAAATTCATTTGAGTATTTAGACATAAAAAGAACCCTCCTTATTAAACTTTTTTGTCTAATAATTTGGGTTCACTTCATTTTATATTTTGCCTACATTAATTTTACACTAACATTCTTTTATTAGGCTGAATTTCCTCCAGATTTCTGTTATTTTGTAATCCATTTTACTAAATTCATATTTTCCGCTTCTAACAACATTTCATGTTTTGGCATAATACGAAATGTGTAGCCATAATTTCCACCTGAATTCAATTCAATTTTAGCACCAAATGTATAATTTCTTGTTGCATCTTCTGCGTTGATTAGCTTCATTGGAATAATTTGAATATTTTCTACTGTTCCAGTATCTAGTATCTTTCCATAGTATACCTGTGCTTGGATGTTTTCTACATCAATATTTGGTAGATTAACACTACACATAACATCAATATTATTACCGGCATCCATTGTAATATTATCTAAATTATTCAGTTGACTAATTGTAATATTACTCCAATTTTCATGCATAGACTTTTTCCAAGTTACATATTTTTCTACATTTTCTATTTTTCTAAAATATTCATTTGTTAAATTACATAATGGCATATATAATTTTTCCATATAATCAACCAACATTCTAGAAGTACTAAATTTTCCTCCTGTACTAATAATTGATTCTTTCATTAGTTTTACCCATTCTGTTGGCATCCCATTTTTGTCTTTGTGATAGTATGCAGGAATAATTTGATTTTCTAAAAGAAAATATATACTTTCGCTGTCTGCTCTGTCTTGAGCTTCATATGAATCATATTCATCATTTGTTCCTATAGCCCATCCATTCTTTTTATTGTAACCTTCTGCCCACCATCCATCAAGAATACTAAAATTAATAACGCCATTTATAGATGCTTTTTGCCCACTAGTTCCAGAAGCTTCCATTGGTCGTCTTGGATTATTTAACCATACATCAACCCCACTTATCAAATACCTTGCCATTGCAATATTATAATCTTCAAGCAAAAATACTTTCCCTTTAAATTGTGGCATCATAGATATTTCATGAATGTACTTAATTAAGTCTTGTCCTTCTTTATCTGCAGGGTGTGCTTTCCCTGCAAATATCAACTGAACCGGTCTATTTTCATCATTTAATATTTTAGTTATTCTCTCTAAATCTTTAAAAATTAAACAAGCTCTTTTATATGTTGCAAATCTTCTAGCAAATCCTATAGTTAATACATCTTTATTTAAATTTGGAATTAGTTCTTTTACTTCTTCATAGCTAGTCCCTGTTGACTTAAATCTTTGAATAATATTTTGCTTTACTAATTGTAAAAGTTTTTCTTTTCTTTTATTATGTTCAGTCCATAGTTTTTCATTTGGAATATTATCAATTTTCCTCCAAGTATTATCATCATAAATAGAATCTTGCCAAT
Organism: uncultured Clostridia bacterium; assembly: GCA_944392885.1. Taxonomy (GTDB): domain Bacteria; phylum Bacillota; class Clostridia; order TANB77; family CAG-508; genus UMGS1754. Next base: position 1,522 of record CALXYG010000061.1, on the reverse strand, counting down.
ACGGAGTTAAATATCGATTATATAGTGCTTTTATATTAGGTGCAAGCCATGAGCACGTATGTACACCATTTGTTACATAGGTAATTGGTGATTCACTTGCAGCAATATTAGGCCATACTTCTGAGAATAGTTCTCTCGATACTGCACCATGTAATTTGCTCACACCGTTCTTTTTGCCTGATATCTTAAGAGCTAAAATCCCCATGTTGAAACCTGAATCTAGCTGTCCTTCTTTGGTGCTCATTCCCAAGTGCAAAAATTCTTCTCTTGTTAAGTTTAACCTTCCCCAAAAATTTTTAAAGTATTTTTCCAGCAAGCTGATATCAAAAATGTCATTTCCTGCCGGTACTGGAGTGTGTGTTGTAAAAATGGTTTTAGCTGTTACTATTTCCCTTGCGACATCAAACGAAACATTTTTTTCTTCTATTTCATTTTTAATCAATTCAACTGTAGCAAACGCAGAATGTCCTTCATTCATATGGTAAACGGTTGGAGTTATGCCTAATGTTTTAAACAAATTTACTCCTCCCATTCCTAAAACGATTTCCTGTTGTATTCTCATTTCTCTATCGCCACCATATAGTCGTAATGTTACATTGCGATAATCATCTGTATTTTGTGGTATATCAGAATCTAGTAGATAAAGAGTAATACGTCCTACATTAATTTTCCAAACTTTTAAGTAAATTTTTTTTCTTGGAAATCTTACATCAATTATCAAATCATCTCCATTTTCATCCTTAACTGGTAATATTGGCAAATTATATAGGTCAATGTTTTTATATTCTGTTTCCTGTACGCCATAGCCATTAATTTTTTGGTGAAAATACCCATTTTTATATAATAGTCCAACTGCAACAAAAGGCAAACCTAAATCACTTGCTGATTTTAAGTGATCTCCAGATAGAATCCCAAGTCCACCAGAATAAATTGGTAATATTTCATCTAATCCATATTCAGCTGAAAAATAAGCAATCATATCTTTTTGATTTTTGGGATATGTTTTAGAAAACCATGTAGTTTTGCTATTCATATAATCATCAAAGTTTTCTACAATTTTATCATATTCTCTTAAAAAATCAGAATTTGTAGCTATTTCCTCTAGTTTAGATTGTTCTATTAATTTCAAAAATTTCACAGGATTTTTAGCACATTTTTCCCATAATTCTATGTCAATATTTTTAAATAATTTTAAAAATTCTGTATTCCATGACCACCATAAATTATTTGCAATCTCAGAGAGCTTTGCAATTCTCTTTGGCAATTGTGGATTAACTGTAATTCTATTAAATACGTAATTCATATGTTCCTCCTATTTTCTTTTGTATTTTAATATCTTTATTTATTATGTATGACTCAAAAAAGTTCAAGTAAAACAAGATTCTTCCCTCTATTTTTTACTTTCCTTTTTAGAAAATGCCATTATCATTACCACTATTACTATAATAATAAGAATCGCACTAATTCCAATAATAATATAGCTGCTAATGTCTGCTGTCTTTTCTTCTATCTCATCAAAAGA
>CALXYG010000060.1 GCA_944392885.1 uncultured Clostridia bacterium | reverse complement strand
ATTATTGTAATTCCACTATTGTAACACCTGTTTCACCTTCTCCAAAAGTTCCAATTCTAAACTTTTTCACATGTGGATGTTTTTTCAAAAAAGTATGAATACCATTGCGTAAAACACCAGTCCCTTTTCCATGAATAATTCTTATAGAATGAAGACCAAAAAGAGTGCAGTCATCCAAATACTTATCAAGTAATAAATTAGCTTCTTCTACATTACATCCAATTAAATTAATTTCCGGAGAAATATGACTTGCTTTATAAGAAGAATTATAAGAAAAATTAGAAATTACTTTTTCTTTAGGAGTATCTACTTTTTCTAGCTCAGCAATAGAAAAGAAGATTTTAGTGTTACCAACCTGAATATGCACTTTACCAGCTCTATCAGGCAACCCCAAAACATTACCAAATGTGTTCAAAGGTCTTATAAATACAGAATCTCCTATGTGAATATCGTTTGTGTTAAAAGAAGTAGATATACTTAAATTTGGAGAATCAGATAATTCAGTGATTTTTTCTTTTATTTTTTTTCGAAGAATGTTGGCATTATTTTGAGAAGTTTCTTTTGATAGATTGCGTATAATTTCGTCTGCCTCTGCTTTAGCTTCAATAAAAATCTCTCTTGCTTTTATCTTTGCTTCTTCAATAAAACCATTTTTTTCTTGAGAAAGTGTAGATTTTTCTTGCTCTAAAGAAAGTTTTAAAAGTTCTATATCCTTAGAATTCTGAAGGATTTTTTCTTTCTCATTTTCTATTAATTTTTTATCATCGTAAATATGTTTTAGTAGTTCTTCAAAAGAAATATTATCAGAATTAATAAGCGATTTAGCTTGATTTAATATTCTAGGATTAAGTCCCAACCTTTCACTAATAGCAAAAGCATTACTCTGACCAGGTACACCAATCAATAATCTATAAGTAGGTTTTAAATTGTTAACATCAAACTCTGAACTTGCATTTTCAAATCCAGCTGTAACTAATGCAAAATTTTTCACTTCTGGATAATGAGTAGTAGAAATGGTTAAAATATTATGTTCTCTAAATTCCTTTAAAAGGCTTATAGCAAGACTAGCTCCTTCTACAGGATCTGTACCAGAACCTAATTCATCTAAAAGAACTAGACTATTTGAAGTAGCACTATTCAAAATATCTATAATATTTGTCATATGTGAAGAAAATGTGCTTAATGATTCTTGAATGCTTTGATTGTCACCAATATCGGCATAAATATTATCAAATACATATGAACAACTACTTTCGGATGCAGGAATATATAGGCCACTAGAAGCCATTGCACATAACAAGCCAACTGTTTTTAAAGTAACAGTTTTTCCGCCAGTATTAGGGCCAGTTACAACTAAGCTATAAAATTCTTTGCCAAGAGAAATTGTAATTGGTACTACTTTTTCAGCAGGAATCAAAGGATGTCGAGCTTTTTGGAAACAAAAACTTTTCTCTTTATGTAAAATTGGTTCAGTTGCATTAATGTTTATAGCATATTTTGATTTTGCAAAAGCAAAATCAATCTTGCCTATGCAAATTATATTTTGTCTTAATTCCTCAACAATTGGAGAAAAAAGGCTACTTAATTGTTGTAAGATTCTTTCAATTTCTATACTTTCTTCCAATTTTAATTGATTTAAACTATTATTCATTTCAAAAACAGTAGTAGGCTCTATAAAAATAGTAGAGCCACTAGAAGAAATGTCATGAATAAATCCGCTTATTTTACTACGATATTCTTGTTTAACAGGAATTACAAATCTTCCAGCTCGGATAGTAATAATAGAGTCTTGAACATAATTACTGTGTAAGTAAGAAGAGAGTTTTTGACGAATATCTGACTCTGTCTTTTGAATTCCCTTGCGGAGTCGCAAGAGCGTTTGAGAGGCATAATCATCTATTAAATTTTCATCTAAAATGGATGCAAAAATAGTTTCCTCAATTTTAGGATTAGAATATAAACTTGAAAACAAATTAACAAGTTGAGAACAAAAAGAAATATCAATATCAGAGTAGAAATATTCCTTTAAATTTCTTGCTAATTTCAAAATATTTGCCAATTGCAACAAAGAAAAAGCCGATAAACTATTACCACTCTCTAATGCTTTTATTGAAAGTGAAATATCAGGGAAATCAACCAAAGGAGGATCCCCTTTTCTATTTAATAAAATATAACTTTGAGTTGTTTCATCAAGTGCTTTTTGTGCATCTTCAATGCAAGAATAAGGAGTTATGGTAAGTGCAAATTCTTTACCAACAGAAGTAACAGCAAAATTAGCCAATAACTCTTGTATTTTGTCAAATTCTATTTTTTTCAAATATTTATGTAACATAAAAACATCACCTAATAAATGTAATATAGTAATATTATGACATATGATACGGAAAAAAACAATATAACTAAGTAATTAAAGGGTTAAATATATTGCCTAAAAGTATGATTTATGTTAAAATAGTCAAATAGAAATAGGAGGAACTTAATGGAAAAACAAAGCCAGATACGAAATTTTAGTATAATCGCCCATATTGACCATGGAAAGTCTACCTTAGCTGATAGACTAATTGAAGCAACTGGGGTTTTATCAAGTCGTGAAATGGAAAGCCAAGTGTTAGACAACATGGAACTAGAGAAAGAAAGAGGCATTACGATAAAAGCACAGGCGGTTCGCATGCAGTATAAAGCCAAAGATGGACAAGAATATATCTTTAATTTAATTGACACCCCTGGACATGTGGACTTTAATTATGAAGTTTCTAGAAGCTTAGCAGCATGTGAAGGAGCTATTCTAGTAGTAGATGCTAGCCAAGGGATTGAAGCTCAGACATTAGCAAATGTATATTTAGCATTAGATAACAATTTGGATATTTTACCTGTAATTAATAAAGTGGACTTACCAAATGCAAGACCTGAAGAAATAAAAAAAGAAATAGAAGAAGTAATTGGTATACCAGCAATGGATGCACCATGTATTTCAGCTAAAACTGGTCTAAATATAGACCAAGTATTAGAAAAAATAATTACAGAATTTAAGCCACCGAAAGGAGATGCCAGTTCTGAATTAAAATGTCTTATATTCGACTCGAAATATGATAACTACAAAGGTGCAGTAAGTTATGTAAGAGTAAAAGAAGGAACTGTGAAAATAGGGGATGAAATTCTGTTTATGGCAACTGGAAAGAAATTTGTTATAACAGAGCTTGGTTATTTAGAACCTGGTAGTTACAAACCAGCAGAACAATTAATTGCTGGAGAAGTTGGCTACATTGTAGCAAGTGTAAAAACAATTTCTGATTTACATGTAGGAGATACAATTACTCATAGTGGAAAACCAGCCAAAGAAGCATTGCCAGGTTATAAAAAAGCAAATTCGATGGTTTATTGTGGATTATATCCAATAGATGGTAGTCAATATGAGGCTTTAAAAACAGCACTAGAAAAACTAAAACTAAATGATGCAGCATTGGAATACGAACCAGAAACATCAGTAGCACTAGGTTTTGGATTTAGATGTGGATTTTTAGGATTATTACATTTAGAAATTGTACAAGAACGATTAGATAGAGAATTTGACTTAGGTTTAATCACAACAGCGCCTTCAGTTATTTATAAAGCACATAAAACAAATGAGGAAGTTATTGATTTATATAATCCTGTAGACTTACCACAAATGCAAGTAATTGATTATATAGAAGAACCAATTGTAAAGGCTGAGATAATGTTACCTAAAGAATATGTTGGGAATATTATGAAGGTATGCCAAGATAGACGTGGCATATATTTAGATATGAAATATTTGGATGAATCAAGAGTAATATTAATATATGAATTACCACTAAATGAAATTATCTATGATTTTTTTGATACTTTGAAATCAAAATCAAAGGGTTATGCATCTTTTGATTACGAATTTAAAGAATACAGAAAATCGGAGCTGGTAAAATTGGATATATACATTAATAATGAACCAGTAGATGCATTATCATTTATTGTACATAGAGATTCTGCTTATGACAGAGGAAGAAAAATGGCAGAGAAACTAAAAGCGGTTATTCCAAGACAATTATTTGAAATACCAATTCAAGCGGTAGTTTCAGGAAAAATTATTGCAAGAGAAACTATTTCTGCAATGAGAAAAGATGTATTAGCAAAATGCTATGGTGGTGATATAACTAGAAAAAAGAAGTTATTAGAAAAGCAAAAAAAAGGTAAAAAGAAAATGAGACAAATTGGAAATGTAGAAATTCCACAAGAAGCATTTCTAAGTGTTTTAAAACTGGACGAGGAGGAATGATTATGAAATCAGAAAGGCAATTTGAAGATCAAGTAGAAGGAAGAAATGCTGTTTTAGAATTATTAGAAAGTGGAAAAGATATTAATAAAATATTTATCACAAAAGGCGAAAAACATGGTTCAATAAATAGAATTATGGCAATCGCAAGGGAAAACAAAATTGTTATGGTAGAAAAAGATAAAAAGCAAATGGACGAAATAGCACAAAATGAAAATTATCAGGGTGTTATAGCTATTGTTCCACCATTTGAATATTGTGAAATAGAAGATATCTTGCAAGTAGCAAAAGAAAGAAAAGAATCGCCATTTATACTATTATTAGATGGAATAGAAGATCCACATAATTTAGGTGCCATTATAAGAACTGCAGAAACAGCAGGAGTTCATGGTGTTATCATCCCTAAAAGAAGAGCTGCAAGTGTTAATAGTACAGTGAACAAAGTATCAGCAGGGGCAGTACAATATATGAAAGTAGCAAGAGTAACAAACTTAACAGAAACGATAAAAAGGTTAAAAGAAGCAGGATTGTGGATTATAGGCACAGATATGGAAGCAAAAACAGATTATTACAATCAAGACCTAACAGGGCCGATTTGCCTTATAATTGGTAGCGAAGGATTCGGAATGAGTAGATTGGTAAAAGAAAACACAGATATTTTAGTAAAAATACCAATGAAGGGAAAAATTACTTCATTAAATGCATCAGTTTCAGCAGGAATAATTGTGTATGAAGCGGTAAAACAACGAAAATAAAAACTGCCATTTTTTTAGAAATATAGGTTTAAAATAGATATGTCACACATAAATAAAATGAAAAATATTAAAAATTTCGGTTAATTATTGCCATTTATATTGCTAACAAATTTTAAAAAAGCTATTGAATAAGAAAAAAGAACATGCTAATATATGAAAGTCACTTGAGAAAGATGTTCACAAGCAACGAAAAATAGCAAAAAAATATTGGAAAAAATTACTTTAAAAATTTTCGAAAAT
>CALXYG010000059.1 GCA_944392885.1 uncultured Clostridia bacterium | reverse complement strand
ACGCGGCGTCACTGCGTCAGAGTTTCCTCCATTGCGCAATATTCCCGACTGCTGCCTCCCGTAGGAGTCTGGGCCGTATCTCAGTCCCAATGTGGCCGTTTAACCTCTCAGTCCGGCTACTGATCGTTGCCTTGGTCAGCCTTTACCTAACCAACTAGCTAATCAGACGCAAGTCCATCTATCAGCGGATTTCTCCTTTCCTCACTGCATCATGCGTTGCTGTGAGCATATGCGGTATTAGCAATGATTTCTCACTGTTATTCCCCTCTGATAGGCAGGTTACTTACGCGTTACTCACCAGTCCGCCACTAACTTCCATCCTCTGTAAACAAAGAACTTCTGTCCGTTCGACTTGCATGTCTTATGTGCGCCGCCAGCGTTTATCCTGAGCCAGGATCAAACTCTCTTGTTTTTATTGTTTCCAATTATTACTTTTGAGTTCTTAGCTCTTTCTTTTTTTGGCAATACTTTGTATTGCCGCTTGGTCTCTTAAAGGATTTTATTGTTTACTTTTCAATGTGCTTTTTTAATATCTTTAGCAACATTGCCAAAGATGTTTTTTATTATACTACTAAAGAATACAAATGTCAACACATTTTTTTATTTTTTTGTTCAAAAAAGTCAAAATAAAAATTAGTAATTTTATGTTTTAACTTTATTCATCTTGCAAAAAAATTATTACTAATTTTTTATATTTCTATGCGTTTTCTCTTGTTTCTTAGTACTTCTTTATGATAACATAAAATAGTTACAAAAGTCAATATATTTTTTAACTTTTTTACTTCATTTTTTATTTTTTTCAAATGAAATTTTCGGTCATTTTTTATTTTATGCGAAAAATTGTTTTTTTCCTTGAAACTTGCTTAGCGAATTGCATTTTTATATTTCTACTAATATTATATCATCTCCTATACATTTGATATTTTGCCAAGGAATTACAATATCATTTCCACCAGCAAATACATTTAAAAATTTATTTGCTCCTGGTACTATTATAGAGGTTATTGTACCAGTTTCCAAATTTGCTGTTACATCTTGAACAAAACCGAAGCCTTTTTCCATCTTTTATATTTATAACTTCCTTATGTTTAAAATCTAATCCTCTACCTGCCATTTTTTCCTCCATTATTTATATAGCTATATTATATTATATTATATTATATTCCGTCTATATAAAAGTAGAAGCTTTTTATTTGTTCAAAGTTTGCACTTTCTTACTTAAATAAATTGATTCCTAATGGTATAGTTTTCTTATTCTGTCAATTGCACTTTTTTCTAATCTAGAAACTTGTGCTTGTGATATACCAATTTCTTCTGCCACTTCCATTTGTGTTCTTCCATCAAAGAATCGTTTTGCTACTATCATTTTTTCTCTTGGGTTTAATCGTTTCATGGCTTCTGTGAGGCTTAGGTTTTCAGCCCATCCGTCCTCTGTATTTTTGCTATCACTAATTTGATCCATAACATAAATACTATCTGTGCCATCATTATAAACTGGTTCTTGTAATGATACTGGTGATTGTATTGCGTCTAAACTAAATACTACATCTTCTTTCTCCACTTCCAATGCCTTAGCAATTTCTTCTATTGTAGGCTCTTTTTGTGTTTCTTTTATTATCTTTTCTTTATATTGTATTACTTTATAAGCTAGGTCTCTAACTGAGCGACTTACTCTTACCATATTGTTGTCTCTTAAATATCTTCGTATTTCTCCGATAATCATTGGTACTGCATATGTTGAAAATTGAACATTTAGACTCATATCAAAATTATCAATTGCTTTTATTAATCCTACACAACCTACTTGAAATAGGTCATCTACGTTTTCTCCTCTCCCTCCAAATCTTTGAATTACACTTAATACTAATCTTAAGTTTCCTTTTATAAATTTTTCACGTGCATTACTGTTTCCTTGTTTTATTTCAGAAAGTAGTTCTTCTTTTTCTTTATTTGTAAGCACAGGTAATTTCGAAGTGTTAACACCACAAATTTCTACCTTGCTTATCATAAAAAAGCCCTCCTTTTAATTTTTCTTTAGTTACATTATTTCCCAAGAAGGACATTTATATTCAATTTCTTTTTTCCTTAATTTTCACCCTGTTTTGCTCATTATTTCTTTTTTCATTTTTCCTATTATTTTCTTTTCTAAACGAGATATATAGCTTTGCGAAATGCCAAGCATATCTGCAACTTCTTTTTGTGTCTTTTCATTTCCGCTTTCTAATCCGAATCTTAATTCCATTATCTTTTTTTCTCTTTTATTTAATCTTTCAATTGAAGCTTTTAGCAATTTTTTATCAACCTCATCTTCTATTCTTCTTGATGTAACATCTGGCTCTGTACCTAATATATCTGAGAGCAATAATTCACTACCATCTCCGTCTTGATTTAATGGTTCGTCTATAGATATTTCTCCTTTCATTTTATTGCTTCTGCGAAGATGCATTAGGATTTCATTTTCAATACATCTTGATGAATATGTTGCTAATTTTATATTCTTTTCTGTATTGAAAGTATTAATTGCTTTCATAAGACCAATTGTTCCTATTGAAATTAAATCTTCTATTCCTACTCCTGTGTTTTCAAATTTTTTTGCAATGTATACAACTAATCTTAGGTTTCTTTCTACTAATGTTTGCCTTGCTTCTAAATCTTCTTCATCTAATTTTTTTAGTAGCGATTCTTCTTCTTCTGATGTAAGTGGCGGTGGTAATACCTGACTCCCTCCAATATAGTAAATAGGGAAATTTTCTATTTCCTCTTTTCCAAGATATTTTATACACAATGTGTTGATGCTACTTTTAAGTAAGTTTAACAGGTTCATCACTTTGACTCCTTTCTAAAATTTCTAATCCTATTAATGAGGTATATAAACCGTTTTTTGTTAATGCTTCATTACTAATTCCAACAATTACGTTAGGGACTTGTATTTCTTCCTCTTCTGTAAAAATTATAATTTCATCTGTTCTTATCCCCAAAAGCATGCCATTTTGTTTTCCTAGCGATGAAAAAGGGATTACTCTTAACTTTACTCCATACTCCTTTAATATGGGTAGTTCTCTTCCTTGTAAAATACCTGTTGTATTATCTAAAAGTTCTCTAGGTAAAATTTCGAAAAGACTTTGTTTTTCAACTATCATTACAGGAGCTTTTGTAATTGGTTCTCTTAGCAAATTACCGGTATCTACCATAGCTGTTACATTTGTCTTTTTATTTCCAATTCGGATTTCTATCTTACAAAATAATTCTTTTCTTGTAATTTTTCCTTTTATCATTTTGAAAGCATTTGTTATAACAATAAATCCCACAATACCTCCTAGAGCTACAATTTTAATTGGATATGTTCCTATATAAACACCATTTTTTATCAAAATATCTTGTGGTTTTATAAAATAGAGCAGTGCAAATGCAACTCCTCCAAATGCAAATGAAATTAAATAGAAAAGTATTAATTGTCGTACTAGTACTTTACCGAGTTTTAGGTGTAAAAGCTAAATATACCATTCCTATTGATAGTAGTATTTTTAATAACAAATTGGAATATATTTCTAGGATCTGCAGATATGATGCCATAGCATAAATAGCTCCAATACAACTAGCCAATAATAATCTTAATATATTAGGTTTTGTTTTATATACTATCCCTGTGGCAAATAGTATAATATAATTCATGCATAGATTTTCTACAAATACAATATCTATATAAATTGTCATTTTTACTTCCTCTTTTGCTTGCGTTTGTCTTATATTTTACTATGCTTTTTTTTAAAAAGTTGTCATTTCTTAGTGGCGAAAAAAAGAAATCATCTACTTGTTTCGATGATTTCTTTTTTGTTTTTATTTATTTTTTTTATGTTTGACAAAAATTAACGATTGTTTCCAATTCCTTTATTTTTTCTTAGAAAAGATGGAATGTCTAAATCACTTTGTGAAGCACCATTATCTGATGGTGTTGGAATAGAATTTATTTTTTTATTCCAAGTATTTGTCACTAAATTATCTACTCCTATGCTTGAAATTGTTTGTTCTTTTTCAAATCCTGTTGCAATAACAGTAATTACAATTTCATCTCCTAATGATTCATCTGTTACTGTACCAAAAATGATGTTTGCTTCTGGGTCAGCACTTCTTTGTACTAGCTCAGCTGCTATGTTAGCTTCATGTAGTCCAACATCTGGACCACCGGTAATATTAATGATTACTCCATTTGCGCCTTCAATTGATGTTTCTAGTAATGGGCTTTGGATTGCTTGTTTTGCCGCATCTTCTGCTCTGTTTTCACCACTAGCATGTCCAATACCCATGTGTGCCATGCCTTTGTCCAACATAATAGTTTTAACATCAGCAAAATCAAGGTTAATTAGACCTGGGGTTGCAATTAAATCTGAAATACCTTGAACCCCCTGTCTTAACACATCATCCGCCATTTTAAAAGCTTCGATAATTGATGTTTTTCTATCAATTACTTGTAATAATTTATCATTTGGTATTACAACCAATGTGTCAACTTTACCTTTTAGACTATCTATACCCCTTTCAGCTTGAGAAAGCCTCTTTTTTCCTTCAAATGTAAATGGTTTTGTTACAACACCGATTGTTAATATTCCCATTTCTTTTGCTGCAGCTGCTACTATTGGTGCTGCCCCTGTTCCTGTTCCACCACCCATTCCAGCGGTTACAAACACCATGTCAGCGCCTTTTAAAGCTTCTGCTATCTCAGTTTTGCTTTCTTCAGCAGCCTGTGCTCCAATATCTGGATTAGCACCTGCTCCCAAACCTCTTGTAATTTTTTCGCCAATCTGAATTCTAGAAGGTGCTTTAGAAAGTAATAAAGCTTGTCTATCTGTATTAATTGCAATAAATTCTACATTCTTTATTCCAGCTTCTATCATTCTATTTACTGCATTGTTTCCTGCACCACCAACACCAATTACTTTAATATTAGCAGTACCATCCATCATGTAATTGTCATCATTGTTACTATCAAACATAAAGTTTCTTCCTCCTTATTTATTGTGAAACGCAAAATGAAATCTTTATTAAATTCATTTTCATTTCATATATATTTTTTATTTAAAACATATTATGAATAGAAAAAATCTTTTATTTTTTCTATGGTATTTTTTATAAAATGTGTTTCTGTTTTTGTATCAATACTACTTGATACGTTTTTTGCAAAAGGTCTACTTGCAATATATCTTACTAATGCGTAACTTGCTCTGTATTCTTGTCCTATCGTACTTATTAACCTTCCAGTTGCAATTTTTACAGGTATATTTAAAATAATTTTTCCTGCCATGTCGCTTTTATTAATGCTTGTTATTCCTTGCCCTGTTAATATAACATTATTTATTTTTGATTTTTCTCCTTGTGATGTAATATCTTTATTAACAAGTGAAAAAATTTCTTCAATTCTTGCTTCTATAATTTCAATCAACTCTGAACTTTTTATTGATCTGCTTCTTGAGTTTCCTTTATAAGTGTTTAATATAATATCATTATCATTATCTATAAAAGATTTTAGAGCTAATGAATATTGTTTTTTTAGTTTGTCCGCTTCTTCTTCTGTAATATTTAATACTAGAGCAATATCATTTGTGATATTGTCTCCTCCGAAGTGGTATTGTATTTGTATATGTAAAGGTATTTCCTTCAAATACTCCTATTTCCGTATTCCCTGCACCTATATCTAATAGCATAATATTATCATATAATTCGTTATTATCTAATACTACATTTCGTTCTGCTAGTGTAATAGGAACAATTCCGTCTACTTCGATACCTGCTTTTCTAAATATATTAGAAATCTGCTTAACATACTCTTTATCTGCCAAAATAATTTGAGCCTTTAATGTGAAGCTAGAACTTAAATTTCCTATTGGATCGTCTACTATATTTCCATTATCTAAAACAAAACGATCTGGAACAATATCAATCAATGTTTGATTTTCTGGTATTTCTATGTCCTTTACTTGTAAAATAGCTGAACCAACATCTTTTGCTGAAATTCCTGCAAATTTATCCTTTACTTCTTTTACAATACTATTTTGTACAATTGTTATATATTTCCCAGGTATCATAGTATAAGCTGAATTAATTTTCAAATTTGCTTGTTCTTCTGCGTCTTTAATTGTCTTGGAAATGGCTGCTGCAATTTCTTCTTCATTAAAAATTTTGCTTTTTTTCATACCACTACATTTTGAAATTGTATTACAAATAACTTCAATTTGATTGAAGTTATTTACTTCGCCAACAACAGTACTTACTCTTGATGTTCCAATGTCGATGCCAACAATGATATCTCCTATTGCCAAATTGATTCCTCCATTTCCACCATATTTTTTTCAGTCATTAGAATATTATATTTTTTATAAAAAGTCAATAGAATTTGTTATATTTTCGTAATAAATTTGTAACGTTTTTGTAATAAATCATCAATCGCAACTATACTATAGCTTATGCGTATTATAACAAATAATTTATACTGTCTAGACAAATTGCGACTTGCAATTTTTTCTTTACCCAGCTAATTATACTATATGTTTTTAAGCTCTCGAAAAGCCTCAAAGATTTTTCTGTGAAACTATTTTTTAGCTATAGGAGATGCAATTAAAAAGAAAGGTGTTTATCTACCTTCCTCTTCTATTCCTTTTCTTCTACGATCTAGTGCTTGTAATTGCTTTCTTCCTATCTTAAAATTTCTTATGTCAGCTACTAAATTATCAGAAACTTCACCAGGTATTTCGAGAAATTCTATCCCTGTTGAATAATATCGACTAATTAAGGAGAGTGTCATCATTTTGTCATTTACAGTATGTCTTAGGATATTGTCTAATTTTTCATCGCCTTTTCTTTCATTTATATATTGTATACCTTCTGTTGCTATTTTCATTAGTTCTTGTGTTTTATTTTTATCATTTACTACAAATTCTATTTCGTCCTCTCCCCTATTACCATCTTCAACAGATTCTAGTATTTTTTTTATTATTTTTTCTTGTTCTTGTTCTCCTTGTATTGAATAATCTTGTAACTTTCTTTTAAGCTGATAATGTAAGTTTCTTTCTATTCTTTCTACGATTATATCACACATTTTCTTTTTAGTACTATATTGCATTACAAAAAAGTCTGGCATTACAATTTTTTCAATTCCTCTTTGTTTTGCCTCTTCTATAAAAGAAAGTACAGCAGCTATTCCCAATGGCTCAACTCCTCTTCCTTTTATCTTCTGCCTTATTTCTCTTATCACCTCATTATCTTGTGATGCTTTTCCATGTAATTGATGAATGGCATAAATATATGCAGTTTTTCCCTGTATTCCATAACATACAGATGGGAAATGTTCTTCTTGACCATTAGCATTTTTTATATATAAGCAATATTGATATGGTGTTTCTCGTTCTTCAGTTGCTTCTATTACTTTCTTTTCAAGCTGCGTTTCTCCTAACTGTTTTATTTTCGCTGGTTTGCATAAATCTTGCCACTGATCACTTGTAAGAAATGTCGTATATCTTCTTAAAAATGCCTCTGGTTCTTCAAAGTCCTGTCTTGTTGCATCTGTCCAAATGAATGACATAGCATACATTGCCGCTTCTTTCCAATCTCTTGCTATGTCTGGTTTTGTCCAATTTGCATTTGATTTTGTGTATGCTTCTACATATTCAAAAAGTGCTTGTTTGAATGCTTCTAAATGATTAATTTGAATAACCGGTGATTCCATATAATCTTTTTTATTATTATTTAAGATATTACTCAAACCTTTTTCTTTGGCAGTATCATCTGTGATTCGACAATTTAATGTAATTAAAATAGGTTCTCCTCCTATCCATATTTCATCTTGTCCACACATTTTCTTGAAAATATCAAATACGCTGTTTTTATCATACCCACTTGGCATACAAAAAATTGTCTCTTTTTTCATTTTAATTCCTTCTTTCTTCTGCTTTTCTTGTCCACTTTTCAATAAAATATCGACGAATTATAGAAAGGTTTGTGAACATTCGACCAACAAATACTATAACAGCGGCCAAGTAGATATCTACATTTAGTTTTTGTCCTAAATATGTTAATAGAATAGATAAAATAGCATTGCCAAAAAAACCAGAAATAAATATTTTTATATCAAAATTCCCTTTTACAACTGAAGTGATTCCGCCAAATACTGAATCAAGTGCAGCTATAATAGCAATTGCTAAATAACTAGAATAAGTATAAGATATAGTAGGTGCATTAATTCCGTAACAGCGCTCCCATTATACATCCAACTAAAATAGCAATAAATATCATTTTTTTACCTCCTCAGCATATTCCAAAATCATATCTTTATTGGAAGCTTTTATTATCATATTCTCTTGTCTTTCTATTGTTCCTGTCTTATCATAGCCTTTTATTACAAAATCCATATAGCCATATGTTTTTAAAGTAAGTCCGCTTTCTAAATATGTTTGATCACCAATAGCTTGTATAATGTAAGGAGACCATATTCTAGTACCATCGATAGTCATAAGTCCTCTTGCTATTTCCTTAATGTCAGTCATTGCTGTTATTCTAATGTCATTTATAGAAATCGCTTCGGCACCTGCTAAACGCAAATCATTGACTAGTTTGTAAAGATCATATGCTTCTATAAGTGCGATGTCGTTATCTTTTAATGTAATAACAATTCCATTTCCTGTCACATTTGTTTTTCCTAACATTGTTTCAGCCTGTTTTAATTCTTCTTCTAATAGCTTTGAGCTTTCTTGATTATTTGCTTCTTGCTCTTCATATTCCGCAATTTTGTTTTGTGTGTCTATTAATTTCTTGTTTGCTTCTTCATATTTTGTTTTCCAACCTGCTACTTCAGCACGTAGTTCAGTTTCTCTCATTGTTTCTAGTTCTTTAATATCAGTTCCTTCTATAGTTCTAAATTGCATTAACATGACACATACAAGTAGTGCAATCATTGCACCAATTGTAACAGTCATAATCCCTTTTCCCTTCAATCTATTCCACCTCGCCTATTCTACTGGTTTCATATATTCTAGTTCTATAATACCTTCATACTTTGGCACTATTACAGAATTTGATTTATTTACACTTTTTACCAACCCTAACTTGTCTAATGTATCAAAACAAGTTCCTGGTGTTGTTAGTGCTCCCATAATTCCTTCTGGAGAGCCAATTACTTTTATTACATAAGGTGCACTTACTTTTTCTTTATTAATACGCACTACATTTCCATCACATGCAATTCCTGTAGTACTAACAATTCTTTGATCATTGATCGCAATTGCATCAACTCCTGCGTTTTTTATATCATTTATAATTTGTATTAAATCATCATCATGTACAATATAATCTAAGACATTTCCTGTTGTAGTCCCATCTACACTTTGTAATTTATTGTCATCTAACGTAATTTCAACACCTTTTCCGGTTAATTCTGTGAAACCTAACAAACGGTTGGCAATTTTTAATTTTTCTCTTGTGGCTGCTGCAGCATCATCATTTTCGGTAGCCTTTTTTCTCATTTTTTCTAATTTAGCTTCTTCAATTTGTACTTCATTGTAAACTTCTTCATATCGATCTTTCCATTTTAGTACCTCATCTCTTAAACGATTTTCCGAAAAAGAACTGGCAACTGTTTTGTTTGCAACATCAATTGTTTTTAACTGAATACACATTACAAATGTTAATACCATACATACCACACCTAATAAAATTGCAATCTTACTCTTATTCATTTCTCCTCCTATTTACTTTGGTATTTTGTATTTTTAGGTTTCAAATATTTATTTATTATATCTTATTTAATGTTTTTTTGCAATTCTTTTATACTTTTTCTCTTGTATAAACATCATCTTCATTAATGTCTCCATTTATAAAAACTTCTGATTCTATTCCTTTTTCTAATTCAATGATTTCTTTTAAATACATAATTCTCGTGTTAATATTGCTTGCATCGCCAAGATAAACCGTCTTTTTTTCTTCTTCTAATATTAAAGTGTAATTATTTTTATCAGCTATGCTTATTTTTGTAATATAATTTCCTATTTCATAACTATTTGCCGTTTCCATAATACTAAGAACTGTTTCTAGTTTATATAAATCATTTTTGCACAATCGACTTCCAGCCTTTATTTCTTCTAGTGATGTTTCGTAGCCAATGATAATTGGTACCTCTAACTTGTTTTCGCTCACTTCTAACATATAACCTTGATTATTAATATATACAAAACTATTTACAAATTCCAACATATATGTAGGAGTTCTCTCTTCTACAATTATTTGAAGCTCACTAGGTAATTTCCTTTTTATTTGTACATTTTCTATGTATGCATTTTCTTTTATATTTTTTTGAACTTGTCCCAGTCTTATTTTAAATAAATTCTCCTCTATTGTAATTCCTGATAAACTAATGATTTCTTCTGCAGTTATAGCTTTGTTATTAGATACTACAATATTTTTTATGTTAAATATTGGTGACAATAGGAAAGAAATAATTCCACCACATAATACTAATATTAAAAAAGAGTATTGCGCTATTTTTATAATAAAGCGATGTTTTCCGTGCCTTCTTTTTTGTTGATTTTTCTTGCTTCTTATATTCTTTTATTTTTTTTTCGTTTTGTGTATTTTTTTTTGATGCCTTCCCTTCGATATGCAAAGTTTTATTTTTCGTTTTCTGTTTTTTCTTTTTTTTATCTTTTTTGTCACTTGTTTTTGTTATGCCAATTACTATTTCATCATCAAAACTAAATATTTCATTTTCATTTTTACTTTTTTCTTTTTTCCTTGTTTTTGTCGAGGCAGGCTTTGAATTACCTGCCATTTTCTTTGCTTTTCTCTTATCATCCTCTCCTATATAAAACAAATCTATATCTTTTGCCTTTTTCAATCTACATCACCTTCTTTTCTTATAATATTTGCACCTAATGCATTTAATTTTTTATCAAAATTTTCATAGCCTCTTAATATATACTCAATATGATTAATTTTTGTAGTTCCTTTCGCTTGTAAGCCCGCAAGTACCATTGCCGCTCCTCCTCTTAAGTCAGTGGCAAATACTTCTGCACCTGATAACCTTTTTACTCCTTTTATAATTGCCATTTTCCCTTCAATTGTGATTTTCGCCCCCATTCGAATTAATTCGTTTGTATATTTATATCGATTTTCAAATATAGTTTCTATAATTACACTTGTACCTTTAGCAACAGTGAGCATTGCTCCGAAAATTGCCTGCATATCTGTTGGGAAACCTGGATAAGGCAAAGTTTTAATTTCTGTTGAAAGTAGCTTTCTTGGTGCCTGTAAAATAACTTTATCTTTTTGTGAATTTATTTTACATCCACATTCTTCTAATTTGCTTAATATTGGACTAATATGTTCTGGAATTACACTTTGTAACTCTATATTTCCTCCTGTAATAGCACTACTACACAACAAAGTCCCTGCTTCAATTCTGTCTGGCATAATTGTATGACTTACATCTCTTAAAGTTTTTACACCCTTTATTCGAACAATATTAGTACCTGCTCCTTCTACTTTTGCTCCCATTCTGCATAAAAAATCTTGTAAATCAACAATTTCAGGTTCCATTGCAGCATTTGTAATAACAGTTTCACCTTCTGCATAAACAGATGCAAGCATTAAATTTTCTGTTGCACCTACACTTGGAAAGTCCAAATGAATTTCTGCCCCTATTATTTTATCACAACTACACTTAATAAATCCACCCTCTTCTGCAATATTTATTCCTAATTTTTTAAATCCATTTAAATGTAAGTCAATTGGTCTTGCTCCAATTTCACAACCTCCTGTTTGTGATAGTTTGTGGATACATAAATTTTAAATGAAATAGCAATCCTCCATTTTCATAGAGTTCTTTGTACATTTCATCATTTAGGTTATACTCTTCTTTTTGCTCTTTTGTTATTTCTTTTGGATCAAATACTACGATTTTATCAAATAACCTTGATAGTTCTTCTTTTGTTAGTCCATTTTTCTTGATGTCATCTATTGCTTTGAAGATTAAATCTTCTTTATTTTCTAGTTTATTTAATGTATTAAACTTATTTTCTGTTTCTTCTAATTTTTCCTTTTCATTTTTTAACTTCTTTTCTAATTCTTGCTTTTTGTCTTTATATATAAATTCTGGAATTAAGTCATTTAGCTTATCTTCATATACTTG
>CALXYG010000058.1 GCA_944392885.1 uncultured Clostridia bacterium | reverse complement strand
AATTGAAGCATCTTCATACTAGATAGAAAGAGGGCAATATGAAAAAATGGTTTATATGTCCTTATTGTAAAAAAAAATTAGTAAAATACGAAAAAGACGCAAATTCAAAAGGCGTCTTTTTATTATGCAAAAATTGCAAAAAAGAAATTGAAATAAGGATAAAAAATAGTCTTTAAATTGAGCCTATGAGCCTGACTAGAAAGGAGAAAAAACTATGTCAGACGGCTCAGTTATTATAGATACCGAATTAAATAATGATGGTTTAAACAAAGATATAAATAATATAGATAAAAGCTTTAGTAAATTAAAAAGTATAGCTGTAAAGGCTATAAGTGCTATTGGATTTGGAACATTAGTAAAAGAGGGAATTACATATAATGCAACTGTAGAACAATTACAAACATCTTTTGAAGTTATGACAGGAAGTGCTGAAAAAGCTACAGATGTAGTAGAAAAGCTAAAAGAAATAGGAGCTAAAACACCATTTGAATTTACTGGACTAGCAGAAACAACACAGCTATTAATGAATTATGGTTTTGAAGCAGATGATGCAATAGATAAAATGCAAATGTTAGGAGATATTTCTCAAGGTTCTGCCGAAAAAATGAATAGAATTGCAATGGCATATGGACAAATGAGTTCTGCAGGAAAAGTATCATTGGAAGATGTAAAACAGATGATTGAAGCTGGGTTCAACCCTCTACAGGAAATATCAAAATCAACTGGCGAAAGCATGGAAAGCTTATATAATAGAATAAGTAAAGGGACAATTTCTGTAGATGAAATAACAGCTAGCATGGAACGTTCTACAAGTGTTGGTGGAAAATATTTTCAATCTATGAACAAGCAATCCCAAACATTAAATGGACAATGGTCAACGTTAAAAGATAATTTTAGTAATATACTAGGAAGTATATTAAAACCAATAAGCGAGATGTTAACTAACAATATTTTGCCAGCAGTAAATAATTTTATGGGAAAATTACAAGAGAAGATAGACAATGGAGACTTAGAAAGTTTTGCAAACACATTGCAAAAAATTTTAGGAATAATAATACCTTTAACGGCTGCATTTATAGCATATAAGGCAGTAATGGCGATATCAGGAATTATACAAGGAGTTACTATGGCTCTTAACGGAATGACAATTGCACAATATGCTTTAAATTTAGCGATGAGTTTAAATCCTATAGGATTAGTAGTATCAGCTATAGCAGCTTTAGTAGTAGGAATAATATATTTATGGAACACAAATGAAGGTTTTAGAAAAACAGTTACAAAAATATGGAATAAAATTAAAGATACAGTGAGTGATGTTGTAGATGGAATTGTAGGATTTTTTACAAAAACTATACCAGATGCATGGAATAGTTTTATAAGTAAACTAAAAGAACTAGGAGATAATATATGGAATACTTTAGTAAATGCATGGAACTCTATAGTTTCTTTTTTTACAGTTACAATACCACAATGGATAACAAATATTATAAATTGGTTTAAGCAGTTACCATATAATATAGGATTATTAATAGGACAAATAATAGGACATATTATTCAATTTGGACTTAATGTTTGGAATTGGATAACTGTAGAATTACCGTTAATAATACAAGGAATAATACAATGGTTTGCAGAACTACCACGGAAAAATTTGGGAGTGGTTATGTAATGTTGTTAATAAAATCTCCGAATGGGGACAAAATATGTGGGATACTGTAACTACATGGGTATCTAATACAATAAATAACATTGTTAATTGGTTTAAAGAGCTACCAGGAAGAATTTGGACATGGTTAACCAATACTATAAACAATATAGTTAACTGGGGAAAAGACATGTTAAACAAAGGAAAAACGGCAGCAGAAAATTTAGTTAACAATGTTGTAGATACAATTAAAAAATTGCCAGAAGATATTTTTAATATAGGGAAAAATATAGTACAAGGACTATGGAATGGTATTAATGATATGGCAAACTGGATAAAAGGTAAAGTATCAGATTTTGTTGGAGGAATTGTAGATGGAGTAAAAGGAGTTTTAGGCATCCATTCTCCTTCTAGGGTTTTTGAAAATGAGATTGGTAAAAACATGGCATTAGGAATTGGAGAAGGATTTGACAATAATTTATCAAGTATTTTTGGAAAAATGAAAAGTGCAGTAGCCTTCGAAACACAAAAATTAAGCGCAAACTTAAGTACAACAGCAAGCATGAATAAAATTTTAACAGCAAACATAACAGTAAATCCAGCAGATGTATATATGGATAGTACAAAAGTTGGAAGAATGGTAACACCAACGGTTTCACGAACAATTAAAGCAGGTGGTATATAAAATGGTAAAAAGAGTAGTATATAATAATAAAGCCTTTAAAATAATAAATCAATATGGCTTTAAATTTTCAAACAATGAAGTAACATTTAACGATATAATAATAGACTTCACAGGTTGTTCAATAGCGGACATTCCATACAAGTATCAAGAAATCAAAATAATGCAGGCAGACACAGAAGAAAACATATTAATTAATGGAGAAGTATTATTTACAGGATATCTGGACGATATTAATTTATCTGATATGAAAAAACAAGAAGAATTTAGGGAAATAACATTAACATTGTTATCTCCTTTGAAATTGGCAACAAAAAGGAGTGTAACTTTAATAGGAACATATGAACTAAAAACAGCTATTGAAAGAATAATACAGCCTTTAATTGATGATGGATTTATATTAAAAGAAATAAACGTGCCAGAGGGACAAATAACGACTAATTTTGTACTTGAAACAGTAGAATACTGCATGAATAACATAGGATTTAAACGTAATATTTTTTGGTGCATAAACGAGAAAAAAGAAATCTTTATAAATGCAATAGATTATTTATTTGGATTATATCCAACTAAAACAATAAGCCAAGATAAAAAAGAAGATGGATTGTTAAAAATACAACCCAAAATCGAAAATGTTGATTATGCCAACGTTATTAATTTTAAAAATGTAAGATTGATTGATATTACTGACGAATATAAGCCCGTTCTTTCAGGAAAAAAAATAAAAAAGGGAGATATAATAACATTTGATTATCCCATTATAATTAGTGAGGATATTTTGAGACAATTTATGGAAACGCAAGGAAATACTACAGGGAGAGACTACTTTTGCTTTAGTATGGCAATCAGCTTTGGTAGTGCAGGAAATTTTAAAATATATGAAATAAAAATACCTTATTATGAATATAGTGATAATTTTAATCAATATATAATAAGTAATGGTATAACATTTGATGGAGACGAAGAAGATGGAGAAGTTGTTTTGCAAAAAGATAGTTTCTATTCAAACTTATATACTGGATTTAAGTGGAATCCTGAGGAAGATATAGATGGTACAATATACTTTATAGAAAGTCAAACAATGCTGAGATATACAACCATGAGATTTATATATTCAGCTGAAATCGAAAAATTAAAAGGAATAATTTCAAAAAGTGGACAAATTGAAAAAACGATTGACTATAATGAAAGGTGGACATTTTTAACAGAATTAATAGAATATGCAAGAAGTCTAATCGTACAAAATTCTAACACAGTAAATCAGGTTGCACTAGAATATGATACAAATCCTAATCTAAAAATTGGAGATATAGTTGAAATTAACAAACCAGGATTCTATATACAAGGTAAATTTGCTGTAAAAGATATAAGTTATACGTTTAATAATGAATTACAGCAAGACTGGCAAATAACATTAAAAAATGCAGACTTAATATCTACATATATAGATATGTTCAGACCTACAGAACAAGAAGAAAGCGAAGACACAATAAATACTGTAATACTAAGCGAATTTGTAGAAGAACAAATAAATGAAACACATAGTTTAGAATTACAACAAACTGAGCATACACTTAACTTTATTTTATAGGAGTAAAAAATGAAAATAAAGAATGAATTAGTAAGTATAAAAATAGGAAAAAAACAATATGATTTTAACAATTTAATGTTGGACGAGTATTTAAAACGTTTTGTAAAAGCACAGTTAAGTACGAATAATATAAATCAACAAGAAACTACTCTTAGTCTGAGTTATTGCTTAATTAAATTCGATGAACCGCTAGAAGATATAAAAAATAATTCAGTTTTTTATAATGCAGATTTTGATATTTGTATAGAAATTAATACACGTAGAAGTGTTGAAACCTTACAAAAGCTACAAACAATTAATCAAAATCAAGTAACAGTTCAATATACATACGAGACTGATAACTATATTTATGGAGTAACATGGGATTACAAAAAAAATACAAACACAGATATACAAATAAGTGATTATTATGGAAAGAAAATAACAGCAATAGGATTTAATTCGTATTATCTTGATAGCTCGACTGATTCAAGTTTTGATTTTGAAATTCCTGTCTGTTCGATATTAGACACGTCAAATTATAATATATATTTGCAAGAAAATCAAAATTTGACAATAACTAGAAA
This sequence comes from uncultured Clostridia bacterium, assembly GCA_944392885.1. GTDB lineage: Bacteria > Bacillota > Clostridia > TANB77 > CAG-508 > UMGS1754. The sequence goes on along the minus strand of CALXYG010000058.1, from coordinate 282 downwards.
AGATATAATAACAACGGATGCTTTATTTTATTCTAATAATAAAGATAAAGTGCCAGGACCTGCACATTTAGCTCCTTTAGGAATACCGCTAAGTAACGAAGAAGGAGATACTGGACATTATTTTAATGATTTTGGTTATGGAATATTATATAGTGTAGGTTTATCTTCTTATACAGATTATATAGATAAAGAATTTATAATTGGACAAGACATTGAAGTGGAAGAAAACGGAACAGAATTGAACATAAAAGGATTAGAGAATTATTTAGCAACAGATAATTC
>CALXYG010000057.1 GCA_944392885.1 uncultured Clostridia bacterium | reverse complement strand
TTTTTTGTTTTTGCTTTTCCCCTGTTGTTTATTGAAAAACTATTTTTCATAGTCTCCCCTTGTTTTTACTTTATTTTCACATCCTATTTATTTTTCAAGGTTCTTACTATTTTTTATAGTTGTTCTTTTATTATGTTATATCTTTTAACTCTCTTTTGTCAATATATTTTTTTATTTATCTAATAATTTTTTTATTAAAGTCTAGATTTTCTATTTCTTTTTTCTAAAATTTATCATATAATACACTATAGTAAGGAGGAATTAATTTGCTTAAACCTATTTTTAAAGGCTGTGGAACAGCCATTGTTACGCCATTTACAGAGAATAGCATTGATTTTGAATCTCTTAAAAAATTAGTTGAGTTCCAAATAGCAGAAGGTGTTGATAGCATTATTGTTTGTGGTACTACTGGTGAGTCTTCTACAATGACAGATGATGAAAAAAAAGCTACAATTAAATTTGTAGTTGATGTTGTTAAAAAAAGAATCCCTGTTATTGCTGGCACTGGCAGTAATTGTACAAAATCTGTAATTGATTTGTCTCAATTTGCAGAAAAGGCAGGAGCTGATGGATTATTATTGGTTACACCTTATTATAATAAAACTACACAAGATGGATTAATTGCTCATTATACTGCTATTGCCAATCATGTTAAATTACCAATTATTTTATATAATGTTCCTAGTAGAACCGGGCTGAATATTCTGCCTAAAACTTGTTTTGAGCTTTCTAAGATAGAAAATATTGTAGGAATAAAAGAGGCTTCTGGTAATATTTCACAAGTTGCCGATATTTCTGTTCTTTGTAAAGATACTCTTTGCATTTATTCTGGTAATGATGATCAGATATTGCCAATTTTGTCTTTAGGTGGTGTTGGAGTTGTCTCTGTTCTTTCCAATTTGATTCCAAAAGACGTACATACTATAGTTTATTCTTACTTAACTGGCAATATATCAAAATCTACAGAGCTTCAATTAGATACTTTGCCATTAACACGTGCTCTTTTTTCTGAGGTAAACCCTATTCCTGTTAAATTTGCTCTTAATAAAATGGGATTTTCAGTTGGTAAGCCGCGATTACCTTTGCTTGAAATGAGCAAAGGTGGGCAAGAACTCTTAATTAATGAGATGAAGGAATATGGCATTTTATAGTAATTATTTATTAAAGTTTTCTTAAATATAGTACCATTTCTCTTTAAAATATGGTATAATGTATTATATTTATTATATTGGGGATGAAAAAATAAATGTTATATATTTCAGAAAAAAAACTTCAAGAAGAAGAAGAATTTAATACTATTATCGAGGACTTAGTCCAAAACGAAACTGTACAAGAAATGAAAAAATATAGGCAACATTTCCAAACATCTTGTTTTGAACACTGCAAGACGGTTGCATATTATAGTTATAAAATGTGCAAGCATTTAGGTTTAGATTACAAATCTGCTACTCGTGCTGGTATGCTTCATGATTTGTTTTTATATGATTGGCGTAAGCCACGTCCAGATGGTAAAGGGTTTCATGGTTTTCGTCACCCTCGTACTGCATTGGGAAATGCTATGCGTTTATTTAATTTAAATGATATTGAAAAAGATTGCATTTTAAAACACATGTGGCCATTGACTGTTTCTTTGCCTAAATATAAAGAAAGCTATATTATTACACTTGCTGATAAATATGCTACTTTTTTAGAGAATAAACAATCTGTTAAGGCGAATTTTAAGATTCAAAAATGTTATCGCTATGCTTATGTTATCTTATGTATGCTTATTTTTGTATAGTTAATGTACAAATATTGCTTTTTGAGATTTTTCTCTACAAATCTAATTATTTAAGTTTTCAAATAAGCATAGAGGCTTTCCCTTGCAATAATATGTTTTAGATTATAAAAATACAGTTTTCTATACTTTTAAAAATCCAGCTCTTATCAAGCTGGATTTCTTGTTTTCTTAGTTTTCTATTTTATGGCACTTTTTTATATTTAATTATGTTTCCATTAATTTTACTCTATCTTTTCCAATAATTTGTTGTAATTCTATTAAAATCTGTTCTGTTAAGTATATTCCTCCTGCTGGTTTCGTTTGTCCATTTTCTTGAATTTGAATTAATGTGTTTATTTTTTCTCCCATGAAAAATTTTAAAGCTCCTCTAAGTTTATTTTTTTCTTCCTCAGATAAATTTGTAATATCAATGTTTAATACCTTTTGACTTTGTTTTATGAATTCACGTATACTGCTTGCCACTATTTTGGCTTCTTCATCTTCTCTTAAGCTCAATCTTCCTTCAATTAATATTATATTATCTTCTATTAAAATATTTGAAGCTTTTTGGAAACAGTTATCAAATACAATAATTTCACATGATCCATACAGGTCTTCTACTGTTATAAATGCCATTAATGTGTTTTTCTTTGTGTATTTCTTTTTTATTGATGTGATTATTCCTACGTAAGATACATATTGTCCATCTCTATATTCTAATAATTGTTCATCATTGTGTTCATTTAATTCATGTATTTTTAATGTGTTTATGTTTGTTTGGGCTAATATCTGTTCTCTTAAGCCTTCTAGAGGGTGACCAGATATATATAATCCCAACATTTCCTTTTCCATAAGTAAAAGCTCTTTTGTGGAAAACTCAGGTTTTATAATATAATTATATTTAATTTCTTCTAAGTCTGTTTCATCTGTTTTTATGTCTAAATCAAACATACTTACTTGCCCTTTTAAACTTTTCTTTTCAGTATCTGAAATTGTATCTATAATGGTTTCAAAAGATGCTAAAAGAGTTGCTCTAGTTTCTTCGAGATTATCGAATGCTCCAGCTTTTATTAAAGATTCTATGCATTTTTTGTTAACTGCTTCACCACTAATTCTTTCACAAAAGTCTGCTAAACTTTTATATTCTCCGTTTTTTTCTCTTTCTTCACATATAGCATTTACTGCAGCTATTCCAACATTTTTTACGCTTCCTATTCCAAAACGTATCTGCTTATCTTTTACAGTAAATTTTGTACTGCTCTTATTGATGTCTGGTTTTAAAATTGTGATGTTTAGCTTTTTACATTCATCAATATATTCTGGTACTTTGTCTAAGTTACCCAGAAAACTGTTTAATGTTGCTGCCATTAGTTCTTCTGGATAATATGCCTTTAGGTAAGCTGTTTGATAAGATACTACCGCATATGCAGCAGCATGTGATTTGTTAAAAGCATATTTTGCAAATTCTGCCATTTCATCAAATATCTTATTTGCTGATTCTTCATCTACACCATTGCGAACGCAACCCGGAATTATAATATTTCCTTGTTCGTCTAGTTGCCCATGTATAAAATACTCTCTTTCTTTTGCCATTACATCTAATTTTTTCTTTCCCATTGCTCTTCTTACTAAATCAGCTCGTCCTAATGAATATCCTGCTAATTGTCTTACTATTTGCATAACTTGTTCTTGGTATACCATACACCCATATGTAACATTTAAAATTGGCTCTAATGCAGGATGTGTGTATTCAATATTGTCAGGATGCAATTTGTTTCTAATATATCTTGGAATTTGATCCATTGGTCCAGGTCGATAAAGTGAAACGCCTGCAATAATATCTTCTAACCCATCTGGTTTTAACTCTTTCATGAAATTTGTCATTCCTTGACTTTCGAATTGGAAAATTCCTGATGTTTTCCCTTCTGCCCATAATTTATATACTTTTGGATCATTCATCTCCTTATCAAACTCTACTTTAATTCCATAATTTTCTTCAATTAATTTTTTTGCATCTGCAATAACAGTTAATGTTCTTAACCCTAAAAAGTCCATTTTTAAAAGTCCTAGTTCTTCTAAGGTTGTCATAATATATTGTGTAGAAATAGTGTTGTCTCGCATATATAGTGGTACATAATTAACAACAGGTTCTTTTGTTATAACAACTCCACAAGCATGTGTAGAAGCTTGTCTTGGTAACCCCTCAAGTGACATTGCGATATTTAGCAGATTGCGTATAGTTTCATCATCTTCATATAATTCTTTTAATTCGCGATTTTGCTCCATTGCTTTTTTTATTGTAATATGTAATTCGTTTGGAATCATTTTTGCTAGTTTATCTGCTTCTGCATATGCTAAATCAAGCACTCTTCCTACATCACGGATAACCATCCTTGCAGACATTGTTCCAAATGTAATAATTTGTGACACATGATCTACTCCATATTTTTTTGTTACATAGTCTAAAACTTCACTTCTTCGTTCATAGCAAAAGTCAACATCAAAGTCTGGCATACTAATACGCTCTGGGTTTAAAAATCTTTCGAATAGTAAATCGTATTTAATAGGGTCAATATCTGTTATTTTAATAGCATATGATACAATTGATCCAGCTCCTGAACCGCGTCCAGGTCCTACTGGTATCCCGTGTGATTTAGCAAAATGTATGAAATCCCATACAATTAAAAAATAGTCAACATAACCCATTTTTTGAATGACAGAAATCTCGAACTCCATTCTTTCTAGTATTTCCTTTGGTGGCTTCTGACCATATCGTTTGTAAATTCCCTCTTTACATAGTTCTCGAAAAAATTCATAATGAGTTGAATATTGTGGTGGTACATCATAGTTTGGTAGGATGGTATGTCCAAATTCAAATTCTACATTGCATTTTTCCGCTATTTTTACAGTATTCTGCATGGCTTCAGGTAAATTTGGTACGAATTCCCTAATTTCTTCTGGACTTTTTATATAAAAATCGTCTGTTTCAAAACGCATGCGGTCTGTGTCAGTCATTCTTTTTCCTGTTTGCACACACAAGAGTACTTCATGACTATATGCATCTTCTTTTTTTAAATAATGAGAATCATTGGTGATTACAAGTGGTATATCTAGTTTTTTGCTCAATTCTACTAATTTTTGATTAACTAGTACCTGCTCTTTTAAATGATTAGCCTGTAGTTCTAAATAATAATCATCTCCAAATAGCTTTTTATGCCACAAGGCAATATTTTCCGCCTCTTCTTGCTTGCCTGATAACAGAGCTACCGGGAGGCTTCCTCCTAAGCAAGCACTACAACAAATAAGTCCCTCATGATATTTTTCTAAAATCTCTAAGTCAATCCTTGGTTTATAATAAAAACCTTCTGTAAAACCAATTGAAACTAATTTGCTTAGATTTTTATAGCCTTCATTATTTTTCGCAAGTAATATCAGGTGATTATACTTATTATCCAAATTTGGATCTTTGTCAAAACGAGTTCTTGGTGCAACATACACTTCGCATCCTATAATTGGTTTAATTCCTTCTTTTTTACATGCTTTATAAAAATCAATAGCTCCATACATTACACCATGGTCTGTTAGCGCAATGGCTTTCATTCCAAGCTCTTTTGCACGCGCTGGTAAATCTTTAATTCGATTTGCTCCATCTAATAAACTATATTCACTATGTATATGTAAATGAACAAAATCTGGCATATTTCCTCCTCGAATTACTTATATTTTACTCTATTATTTTTATCATTTCTGGCATGTTTTTTCCTGATATTTCAGGTATATATATAATTTCAAATTTTGCAACTTTGTCACCAAATTGAATTTCTATAACATCTCCGGTTTTCACTTCATAACTTGGTTTTACTCGTTTTGAGTTTACACTTACCCTTCCATTATCTATTACCTCATTTGCAATAGTTCTACGCTTAATTACTCTTGCTACTTTTAAAAATTTATCCAAACGCATATTTTTTCTCCTTTTATGTTTTTATTTATATCATATTTTTTATATTAAAGTCAATTTATCTCCTTTTGTAGCGTATCTTTTCCATGTTTTTAAATTGCAATAAAATTTTTAATATTTTTGATTTTACGTGTGATATATCTTTTTTAAACCTATATATTTTTTTCATTTGTTGTTTTATTTTTTAAGGACGTTTAGCTGTGTGTCTATTTCACAGTTAAACGTCCCTGTTATCATAATATACTTCTACTAAATACAGCCCATGTGCTGGCAATGTTTTTCCTGCTCTGCTTCGATCTTTTGATTTAATAATGTCTGGTATTTCTTCTGGTTTTATATTTCCGAAGTCCTACTTCTACTAATGTTCCTGTCAAGATTCTTACCATGTTGTATAAGAACCCGTTTCCTGTATATTCTATGTTTATTCTATCTTTTTCTTGCTTTATTTCAATTTTATATATTGTTCTTATACTTGTTTTACTACTTGTTCCACTTGCTTTAAATGCCTTGAAATCATGTTCTCCAATAAAATATTTGCTTGCTTTTTCCATAGCTTCTATGTCTAATTTAATTGGTATATGATATTCAAGGTCTCTATAAATTGCGCTTCCACAAATAGAATTGTTAATTATATAAGAGTATTTTTTTCCTTTACAGCAATATCTAGCATGAAAATTTTCAGCTACCTGTTCTGCGCTTTTAATTACAATTGTCTTTTTTAATTTTGAATTTAACGCTAATGGTATTTTTTCAATTGGTATTGTATTTTCAATTTTAAAGTTCGCTGTTTGCCCAAAACTATGAACTCCAGCATCTGTTCTACCAGATGCATAGAGTTCTACCTTTTCTCCGGTTACTTCTTCAATTGCTCTTTCAATTTCACCTTGTATATTTAATTTCCCTGGCTGTTTTTGCCATCCATTAAAGCCTTTTCCATTATATTCTATAATGATTTTTATATTTCTCATTTAGTTTCCTTTTTTTCTGCTTTTTTTACTTTTTTTGTAGCTGTTTTCTTTTCTACTTTATTGTTTTCTTCTATTTCTCTTGTATCTACTATACGAATTAACAATACAGTAATCAAGGCTAGAGCTACTGCTATTATTGTTCTCATGCCTACTAATTTTGTTACTTCATCACCTATAAAGCTAAGTATTGAACCATTAAGTATTGTGTAATTTAATAACTCATCTGGTATGAAGCATGTCATTACATACCCCACAATTAAAGTAACAATAAAAATAATAAGGCTACTCTTTGTTGATTTCTTCATTTTCTTTTTCCTCCTTTGTTTGTTTTTTTATTTTATTTTTTATTTTTGACACTTTATATGTATCAATTTTTGTTACAATTATATTTTTAATTAATATTTTCTTTAATGCTTCCTCTTTCAAATCTGCAATTAGTGTACCATCTTTTGCAATCGATATTTTACCTGTTTCTTCTGAAACAACTATCACAATCGAGTCTGATTCTTTTGAGATTCCTATTGCTGCACGGTGTCTTGTCCCTAATTCTTTTGCAATATCTTTGTCACTAGCAAGTGGCAACATACACGCTGCTGCCATTATTTTATTTTCACTAATAATAACGGCTCCATCGTGAAGTGGTGTTTTTGGTGTAAAAATGTTTACTAATAGTTGTGGTGATATTTCAGCACTTATTAAAATTCCAGTACTGATAATGTCCTTTATTTTAATGTCTCTTTCTAGTACAATTAATGCTCCTGTTTTTGTTTTAGAAAGTTCCGAAACAGCAATTACTATTTTATAGATGTTTTCTTTCGTTTTTACTTCTAAATCTTTGTCAAATCCTAAAAATTTACTAATTGAATTTGTTCCGTAATTGTTCTAGTGCCCTTCGCAGTTCTGGTTGGAATACCACTATTAATATTAATACTCCATATGTCATAAAGGATGTTAAAATATAGTTTAATATTTTTAGTTCAAATATCGAGCTTATAGCTGTTACTACTACCAATAGTGCAATTCCTTTTAATAGTTGCCATGCTCTAGTGTTTTTTACCAATTTTAACAGTTTTATAATTAAAAATACGACTAAGGTAATATCAATAACAAGTAAAACTAATTTAATGGGATATTGGTATAACATTTCTATATAGCCAAGTATATTATTTTCATAGAAATTAGTAAATACTCTTCCAAAATTATCTAACATACATTACCTTTCCTTGTTTTAAGCAAAAATATAATAAAGTACTGTTCCTATAGACCCTAAAAGCATTAATGCTACTAGTATTCCTGCCATTATTCTAACGGCAATTTTTCCTTTATTATGTCTATTATGTGCCATTTTTAGTTTCCTTTCATTTTGTTTTACTTTGTAAGTTTATCATATCTTAAAAAATAATTCAATACATTAAAAAAATTTTTAAGTGTTTTTTGATTTTTTTAATTGTTTCCTATTTAATACAAATTAACACGTCATTATTTGTTTTACTTTCTTAATTCTGCCCCTAATTCTTTTTTTAAATCGGAGACAATGGTTTCCATTGTTTTTGATATTTCCTCATCTGATAGTGTTTTTTCATTTGAACGGAAAATTAAACTATATGCTACACTTTTTTTCCCTTCTCCTAATTTTTCGCTACGATATACATCAAATAATTTTACTCTTTCTAGAATTTTTTTACACTTTTTACTAATTATTTTTTCGATGTTTCCTACTTCTACTAGTTCATCTACAACAATGGCAATATCTCTTTCTTCTGCTGGAAATTTTGCAATCTCTGTATATTTCGAATCTGCTTTTCCGTATTTTGCTAATTTTTCTACATAAATTTCTGCAAAATATACTCTAGTTCCAATGTTATAATTATTTGTAACTATTGGACTAATTTCGCCCAATATGGCTACTGTATCATTTCCTACATTTATTTTGGCTACTCTACCTGGATGATAACTTGTTCTTTCTACCTTACTTGATAGTTCATATCGCTTTACATGAGCTACTTCTAATATGTTTTCTACAATTCCTTTTATTGTATAAAAATCAACATTTTCACCATAATTTGAAATTGATAATATACTTTCTTCTATTGGAAGTTCGTTTTTTTCTATACTACCTTTTTCATCACGATAGATTCTTCCTATTTCAAATAATGCTACATCTTGATTCTTTTTTGCATAATTAAATGCTACTGTTTGCATAATACTTGGAATTGTACTTACCCTCATCATTGTATAGTCTTCACTTAATGGTTTTTTTAGTACAACAGCCTGTTGTAAAAGCTCTGATTCTATATTGCTTTTTATTAATTCTTTTTCATTTAACATACCATAAGTGTAAATCTCTGAAAAGCCTTTGTTAACAAGTAATTTTCTCAAAGCATCTTCTAACTTTTGCTCTTTGTTTTTTCCACCCAATGTTGTTTCTGCAGAAATTAAAGTGCTTTCTAATTTATCATAACCATAAATACGCAAAATCTCTTCTGCTAAATCAGCTTCTCCTTCGATGTCCATTCTATAATATGGTGGAATTGCAATTCCATTTTTTACTTCTATATCTAATTTCGTCAAAATGTCTTCCATTTCTTTTTTGGATAATGATATTCCTAGTAAATTATTAATTCTTTCTGGTATAAATTCAATTTCCTTTTTTTCCTGTTTTGAAGGGTATACATCAATTGCTCCTTCTATCTCTTCACCTGCATTTAATAGTGTTACTAATTCTACTGCTCTATTAATAGCTCTCATAGCATTTTCTGGTGATAAACCTTTTTCGTAACGAGCAGAGGCTTCTGTTCGTAGCCCTATTTCTTTAGCAGTAAGTCGAACACTACTTCCTTTAAATACGGCTGATTCAAATACAACTGTATTAGTATTTCTTTCTATTTCTGAATTTAAGCCTCCCATTACACCTGCAATTGCAACTGCTTTTTCATTGTCTGCAATTACTAGATTCTCTCTGTTTAATGTTCTTTCCTGCTCATCCAATGTTGTTATTTTTTCTCCGTCTGTAGCCCTACGTACTTTAATATGTTTTCCTGCAATTGAGTTAATATCGAATGCATGCATTGGTTGACCCATTTCTAACATAACATAGTTTGTAATATCTACTATGTTGTTAATTGCACGCATTCCACAGGCTTTTAATCTTCTTTTTAACCATTCTGGTGAAGATTCTATTTTTACGTTTTTTACTGCTCTTGCTACATAACGATAACATAAGTCTGGTGCCAGAATATCTACTTTTAGTCCTTCTATATCTGTTTTTAGGTTTGTCTTTTTTTCATCAATATTTTTTCTTGGATTTTTATAGTTCTCTCCTAAAGATACTGCTACTTCTCTTCCTAGTCCTTCTACAGATAAACAGTCTGGTCTGTTTGGTGTGATTTCGAATTCGATAATTTCTTCCTTTAGTTGTAATATCTCTACAATATCTTTACCTAGTTTTAGTTCATATTCTTTTGGTAAAATCATGATTCCATGTTCAATTTGTTCTGGGTAATCAAGAATTGATAACCCCAATTCTCCAACTGAGCACATCATACCACAAGATTCTACTCCTCTTAGCTTGCCAGTTTTTATCTGAATTCCCCCTGGAAGTTCAGAACCATTTTTTGCAATTGGAACAATATCTCCGACTTTAATATTATCTGCGCCTGTTACAATTTGTAAAATCTCATTCCCGACATTTACTTTTGTTACAACTAGCTTATCTGCATCTGGATGTTTATTTATTTCAAGAATTTTTCCAACTACTACATTTTTTATGTCTGTACCTTTTTCTTGAATTTCCTCTACTTTAGAACCTGTCATTGTTAAAATTTCTGCCAGTTCTTTATTAGATACATTAATATCAGTATATTCTTTTAACCATTCAATACTTGCTTTCATTTTACCCCTCCATTAGAATTGTTTTAGAAAACGTACATCATTTTCAAATAATAATCTCATATCGTCTATTCCATGTTTTGCCATAGCAATTCTTTCAACTCCAAATCCAAATGCAAATCCTGTATATTCTTTAGAGTTAATATTACAGTTTTCTAATACATTTGGGTGTACCATTCCACATCCTAATATTTCTATCCATCCTTCACCTTTACATACATTGCATCCTTTTCCTTTGCAAACAAAACACGAAACATCCATCTCTGCACTTGGCTCTGTGAAAGGAAAATGATGTGGTCTGAAACGTATTTTTGTGTCTTCTCCTAAATATGTTTGTGCAAATACTTTTAATGTCCCTTTTAAGTCTGACATCGTAATATGTCTATCTACTACTAATCCCTCAATTTGATGAAACACTGGTGAGTGTGTAGCATCTACACTATCTGAACGGTATACTGTTCCTGGACATATTATTTTAATTGGTGGCTTTGTATTTTCCATGACCCTTGCTTGCATTGTTGAGGTTTGAGAACGAAGTAAGATATCGTCTGTAATATACATTGTGTCTTGTATATCTCTTGCCGGATGTCCTGCCGGAGTATTTAATTTATCAAAATTGTATTCAGCAAATTCTATTTCTGGACCTTCTGCTATTTTGTAGCCAAGTCCTATGAATATTTCTTTTACTTCATCTATAACTTTTGTAATAGGATGTATAGAACCCAATTCCTGCTTTTTGCTTGGCATTGTTACATCAATTTTTTCTTTTGTCAATTTCTCTAATAATTCTTTGTTTTTTATATTTTTCTCAGCTTCAACAATTTTTTCTTCTAGGTTATCTCTAACACGGTTTACCATCTCTCCTATTTTGGGTCTTTCTTCTTGTGCTATAGTTCCCATTCCTCTTAATATTGTAGTTAGTTCTCCTTTTTTCCCTAAATATTTAACTCTTGCCTCATTTAAAGAATTTGCATCTTTGGCATTTTTAATTTCTTCTAATGCGTTTTTTTCTATATTTGCAATTTCTTCTTTCATATTGTTTTCTCCTTTCTATGTACAAATCTCACATCGCGAGAACTTTTTTCTATTCATCTAGTTTAACTATATATATTTAGGTTCTCGAAGAAGTGTATAGATTTGTCAATATTAAAAATTGCATAGCAATTTTTCTTTGCAATATCTTTTTAAGTTGTATGAAATGCAATTTCCTACAACTTAAGCCATTTCATCCTTTTAGGACGAAATGGCTTTATATTTCCGTGGTACCACCTAATTTATTCGCTTTTTACGAATCTCTCTTTATAGCTATAACGTTGCTAACGCCTTTACCTACTGTTATTTCAATAAAAGACCTCTAAAGTGAAATTTCAAATATCTCTTTATTGGTAGGCTCTCAGCCAATGGCCTACCTTCTCTGTATATTAGGCTGATATTCTACTTTACTTTGTCAATGGTTAATATCAATTATGCTATAATATATCATATTCTATTGCCTTTTACAAGTGTTTTTTTAATCTTTCTATTTCCCATTTTTTCTTTATATGATAATTTATAAATATTTTGTTTTAGTTTCGTAATCGTAAAGCATTTATTACAACTGTTAAACTACTAATTGTCATTGCAAATGCCGCAATCATTGGATTCATTATAATTCCTATTGGTTTTAGTATACCAATTGCAATTGGTATCATGCAGCTATTATAGAAAAAGGCCCAAAATAGGTTTTGTTTTATGATTTTAATGGTTTTTCTGCTAATTAAAATAAAATCATAAATTCTCTCTAAGTTATCATTCATAATAACAACATTACTGCTATCCATTGCTATATCAGTGCCACTTGAAATAGATACTCCTATATCCGCTGTTACTAAGCTTATACTATCATTAATGCCGTCTCCACACATCATAACTAGTCCACGTTTTTTTAGTTTTTTTATTTCTTCTGCTTTTTCTTTTGGCTTTACATTTGAAATAACTTCCTTAATTCCTATTTTATCTGCGATTACCTTTGAGGTTTTTTCATTGTCTCCAGTTAACATTATGATATCTATTTTTTCGTTTTTTAATTTTTTTATTACTTCTACTATATTGTCTTTTAGTACATCTTTAACACCCATGAGAGCGATTAGTTTTTCCCCTTTTGCCACATATAGAATACTATTACCTTCACTTGTAAGTTGCTCTTCGTCTTTTATATTTGGTATATTAATATTCTTTTCTTTCATTAATTTTTTGTTGCCAATCCAATATTTTTCGTTTTCATATTTTGCCTCTACTCCGTAACCTGGTATTGCTTGAAATTCTGAAATTTGTTTAAGTTTTATTTTTCTATTTTCTGCTTCTTTTATTATAGCTTTTGCTATTGGATGTTCAGAATTTTTTTCAATACTTGCTGTTATTTTTATGACTTCTTCTATCAATTTACTATAACAATATATTTTTGAAACAGTTAACTCCCCTTTTGTTAATGTTCCGGTTTTATCAAATACAATTGTATTTACTTTGTGTGCGTTTTCTAAACTTTCACTTGTCTTTACTAGAATTCCTTTTTTGCTACATTTACCTGATGCTACTACAATAGCAATTGGTGTAGCTAGCCCTAAACTACATGGACATGCTACGACTAATGTTGTTACAAATATGTTAACAGCAAATGCTATATCTTTGGTTATAACAAACCATATTATGAGTGCAATAATAGCAATCCCTATAATTGCAGGAACAAAATATCCACTTATTTTGTCTGCTATTTTGGCAATTGGTGCTTTTGTATTTGTTGCTTCTACAACTAGTCTTACAATTTCAGATACTATTGATTCTTTACCTATTTTTTCAGCTATATAGGAAATGGCCCCTTCATAATTAATACTTCCTGCAATTACCCTATCTCCAATTCCCCTTTTTACTGGTACACTTTCTCCAGTAATAAAAGATTCATTTATATGTGTAATTCCGTCTATTATTTTTCCGTCTACTGCAATTTTTTCTCCAGGCTTACAAACAACAATGTCTCCCTTCTGAATTTCATCAATTGTAACAATGGTTTCCTTGCCTTCCTTTATAATAATAGCTTTATTTGGTGTTATAGTCATTAGTTCCTGTATAGCTTCTTTTGTTTTATCCTTATTTTTATTTTCGATATACTTTCCTATTTTTATAAAAAAAATAACAATGGCAGCTGATTCAAAATAAAGGTTTTTCACAAAATGTGTTTGCCCACTTATTATCATTATTGTTCCATAGATACTGTAAATAAAGCTACTAAGTACACCAATCATTACAAGTGTGTCCATATTTGGAGTTTTATGTATTAAATTTTTAATTCCATTTTTTAAAATGTCTTTTCCGATATATAAGACCATTATTGTTAGTATTAATAAGCAGATTGCATAATTAACCGCGTTTTTTTCTATATCTAAATATGGGATGTTTGGCAATCCAAGCATATGTGCCATAGATATATATAAAATAATAAGTGATAGAATTGTGATACTAATTAATTTGTTTTTTTCTTTTGTTCTTTTCGTTTGCTCTTTTTCTAATTTATCAATTCCTAAACTTTCAAATCCAGCTTTTTGAATTAGTTTTTCAATTCCCATATAATCTAGTTTTGTTTCATCATACTCGATACTAGCATTGTTCATAATTAAATTTACTGTTGCTGCTATTATCCCATCTTGCTTATTCAAATATTTCTCTAATCCTGTTGAACAAGCGCTGCAAGTCATCCCACCAATTTTTAATAATATTTTTTTCAATTTCATTCTCCTTTTAGCTGAAATTCTGCATCTATAATAGCTGTTTTTATGGCTTGCCAGTCTACTTTTCCTTTTTTATACTGGATAACAACTTTTCCTTCTTTGAAATTTCCTAATACACTTTCTACTCCCTCGAGTTGTATTAATATTTTTTCTAATCTGTTTGAGCATCCTATACAGTGCATTCCTTCTATTTTTAATTCTTTTGTTTCCATTTTTACCTCCTAAATTTTAGTATTATATTTTTTTGTTTTTTTACAATATTAGTGGTTTCTTACAGCCACAATACTTTTAAATAAAGTATTAGTGTAGAGTATTTGCAAATTAATATTTTCTACAGCATTTTTTCAAATTTTTTACTAAACTCTGGAGCAACTTTCTTTAAATTTATTGGTTTTAAATTTTTATAAGTAAAACAATGTTTAGTTTCTCCTGTAAGAACTATTTTTCCTGTATTCTTATCTTTAATTTCATATGTTATTATCATTTTTACTCCTGTATATTCTTTGATTCTTATAATGATTGTTATTGTATCTCCATAGGTTACATGATATTTATAATTACAATTTACTCCTAATACTGGGATTGTTATGTTATTTTCTTCCCAACTTTCAAATGGAATTTTTAGATGTTCTAGCCAATAGCATCTTGCTTCTTCCATATATCTGATATAGTTCGAGTGATGTACTACTCCCATTTTATCAGTTTCATAATAATTAATTTTTCTTTCATATATATATTCCATAAACTTGCCTTTCTAATACAATTATCATAATGTTATTGAGTATTTTGCTAAAGTAATTGCATAATAATATAGACTACTTTTTTACGAACCCAGCGACTATATATTTTCTCTTTTTCTTCCTAATTTTTTAAAATTTTCCACTATATAATTTTTTCTTCTCTATAAATTACTAATTTCTGTTATAATTATATAATAACGTACTTATATTTTCAACTAGTTATCAGCTCTATTTTTAGAAATATACATACAAAATTTTGTTTGATTTTCATTGCTTTATTGTAAAATCTATGTTATACTAGCTGACATAGGAAATGATGATAAGCAGATGTGGTTTTGCCACCAATTTTACGAATCTTCGTAGGAAGGGTGGTGATGTTTATGGTTATAGTGATACTATTTTTTATAATATCTTTAATGTTATCTTTAACATTAAACGTTGCCTTGACAGCAGTTCTGTATAAGAACTGGGTTGATAAGCAACTACATAAATAATAAAAACTCACATCTGTACTT
>CALXYG010000056.1 GCA_944392885.1 uncultured Clostridia bacterium | reverse complement strand
AACAGCTTGACATTGTTTTCTCCTTCATCTCTTGTTTTGTTCATAATTAATTTACAAAAAAGTTGGTTTTGATTGTGCCACTTTACTTTAATTTGTATGTTGTCTGTATTAGATTGGAAAGACAATTATAAAAAAGTCTTTCTTGTTATTAGCATTTACATTTGAAACTCATAAATACCCTGAAAATTTTTCTACATCTTTTTAATGTTTTTGCATGTTTTGGTTAATATATCTATTATTTTATCGATTTTTAGTGAAAAGTCAATATGTTTAACAGAATCGTAATCTAATTGTAATATAACTGTAATATATTAAATTTGTTCTTTAATAATTCCCTCTCTATAAGACATTAACAACATTTTTAAATCTTTAATTTCATTCCTTATATTGTTTCCTATATCTGTGTCTGACACTAATTTTCTTGTCTTTATTTCTTCTTTTAGTCGAATTTCTGATTTAATATCAATTCCACTGCTCACAGCTTCCGCTTTATTGTCAAATTTTTCTACTTCTGTCAAAAGGAGTCCATAAGAATTATATGTCAAAATGTATCTAGAGTGATTCTTGCCTTTTCTGTATTTCTCTGTTAATCCCCCACTAATTACAATTAGTTTTCCATTTGCCTTAATCGGATTAACATCTTCTTTTTTGCTTTCTATGTGCCCATTAATAATCTTTGCTTCAGGATTGTTAATTCCAAAATTTTCTAATAATTTATGCACTGTTTTTTCGTTTTCTCTGTGCATATAGTAAAAGTCATTTATTTCTATATGTGTTTCTTCATCATCAAGAAAATACCTTTCAAACACCGCAGCTTTGTTTTTCCCAAATAGTGGTGAGTCTGGTGAGCACCAGAATAACCACATACTATCTATGTCACTTTCGTTTGTTTTTGATTTATCTTGTAAACTGTAAGCTCTATGTGCAATCTGCTCGATTGTGTCAAATAGCTCTTTTCCTTTCAATTGCTTACCAAAAATTCCTACCTTTTTTAAATTTCCATCTTCTGTCATCGGTATACAACCATGAAATAGTAAGTTATTATTGTAAATCTTGTACATTCCTCCTTTTGAATATAAAAAATTAACATGTTTTGCTAATCTTTGACTTTGCATAAAAGATGTTTTCAATTTACTAATTACTTCTAACTCTTCTGTTGTTAATTGATATGGATTTTCCGAGTTAATAGTAGGGAAATTGCTATCCTTTAAGCGATACTCTCTTCCGTTAATTGTGACTGTTCCCTTTTTTATATTAATTTTATCTAATAATAGTCTGTCATACATGTTATATTCTGGGTGCTTCATAATAAGTAGCCCTTCTAATTTCAGGGCAATTATAGTTATTGCTTTGTGTATTTTAGATATATTGCTTTTGTCACTGTTTGTGTAATCATCAAATTCATATATTTTTGGTAAAAATTCCTTACATGAATCATCAGAATATGTTTTCGTTGCAAAAGATGAAAGATTCCTTAAATTAATTCCATACCCTTCTTCTAAAGTATCTAAATTATCATATCTAGCACAAATTCTTACTGCATTTGCAATACAAGCCTCATTTCCACAAAATGCACCCATCCATAAAATATCATGATTTCCCCATACAATGTCTATACTATGAAAATCTACTAGTTTATCTATGATTAAATCTGGTCTTTGTCCACGATCATAGATATCTCCTAAAATGTGTAAATGGTCAATTGCCATGCGTTTAATTAAATTTGCTAGTGCAATAATAAAAGCATCTGCTCTTTTTATGTCAATTATGGTTTTAATAATCTGTTGATAATATTTATCTTTATTTTTTGCATCTCCTTGTGTATGCAATAATTCATCTATAATGTAATCAAAGCCACTAGGTAATGCTTTTCGAACCTTTGATCTTGTATATTTTGAACTTACGTTTTTGCAAACTTCAATTAAACGATATAATGTAATATTATACCATTCCTCCATGTTTTCTGTTTCTTTTTTTACTAGCTCTAATTTTTCTTCTGGATAGTATATGAGTATTGCCAGACTTTTGCGTTCAGACTCACTAATTGCATTTCCATAAATAGACTCAATTTTGTTTTTTATTATACCTGCACAATTATTTAAAATATGGTTAAAATAATCATATTCTCCGTGTAAATCACTCAAAAACAATTCCGTCCCTTTTGGTAAATTCAAAATTGCCTGCAGGTTTATAATCTCTTCTGAGACCTCCTCTATGTTTTTGTATTCCTTACTTAATAATTTTAAATATTTTTTTACTCCATAATCATTATAGTCCATTTTTTCCTCCTATCTTATATCTATTATATAAAAATACATATTTGTTTCTTCAATTATATATCCTATTTTTTGATTTTACCAGTGTTTTTTCATACTTCTAAATTAATATGTATATTTTTGGATTATATGGAAACGATATTCTTAAGAATAAAGGAGGTTGATATATTTTGGCTACTGAAAAACATTTACGCTTAACTGGTTCTTCTGAAATCTCTTGGAAAGATGCTATTACTCAAACAATTAATGAGGCTTCAAAAACCATTGATTTTTTAACTAAGGTAACTGTTTTAGAACAAACTGCAAAAATTACAGGTAAAAAAATTACAGAATATTTTGTTGATTTAGATTTATGTTTTACGATTGATCGCGATAGAGAATAGAAAGGAGAATATTTTATGGAACCTTTAGACACTAAAAATGATTACCAAAAATATGTGGAACAAAAAACACCTAACTCCCCTATTTTAAAAAATTGTTTCAATGCCTTTTGGGTTGGTGGTTTCATTTGCGCTATAGGTCAGCTCATTTGGGAAACATGTAAAATAAATGGTATAGATACTCAAATAAGTACTACTATTGTTTCCATTATTTTAATATTTATTAGCGCTTTTTTAACAACATTAAATGTGTTTAATAAGATTGGAAAATTTGCCGGTGCAGGGTCTCTTATTCCAATTACCGGTTTTGCTAACTCTATTGTTTCACCTGCTATGGAATACAAATCAGAGGGTTATGTTATGGGTGTTGGTGGCAAAATGTTTACTGTTGCAGGTCCTGTATTGGTTTATGGAATTTCTGTTTCTATTATTATTGGTATAATATACATGATTTTCGGTTTTGTACAATAAAGAAAGGTAAAGAATATATAAGAAAGGATATGTTTATTAAATTACCTTATAAACATATTATGTGAGGATGAAAAATGATAAAAAAAATAGGAGAACAAACTATTCAATTTAATACTCCACCTACAATATTAGAAACCGCTTGTATTGTTGGTCCTAAAGAAGCAAATGGGCCTTTGGCTAAATACTTTGACCAATGTTTAGATGATGAATTTTGGGGTGAGGATTCCTGGGAAAAGGCTGAAAGTAAAATTATAAAAGAAACTGTTAATACTGTTATCTCAAAAGCTAAATTAGCTCAAAATGATATTGATTATTGTTTTGCTGGTGATCTTTTAAATCAGTGTATTTCTTCTGGATTTGGGCTTCGCAGTTTGAATGTTCCATTTTTTGGTATCTTTGGTGCCTGTTCAACATTTGTAGAAGGGTTGAGTTTAGCTTCTATCTTCGTAGGAAGTGGCATCTCACAAAATAGTATTTGTGCTACCTCTAGCCACTTTTGTGGTGCTGAAAAACAATTTCGTTTCCCTCTAGAACTTGGCAACCAACGACCACAAAGCTCTCAATGGACAGTAACCGGCTCCGGAAGTGCTATTGTTTCTAGATCAGGTCAAGGTCCTTTTGTTACAACTATTACCCCCCGGAAAAATTGTTGATATGGGAATCAAAGATGCCAATAATATGGGAGCTGCAATGGCTCCTGCCACGTTTCTGTAAACACAAATATTTTTATTTTTAAATTGCTTGTGGCACAAGCGTTAATTCTTCGTTCATTTTAATATACTCTAATATTCTTTCGTATTCATCTGTAAATTTGAATCTTATA
>CALXYG010000055.1 GCA_944392885.1 uncultured Clostridia bacterium | reverse complement strand
AGTATATTTTTTATACTTATTAACATCAATATTTAATTTGTTAAGTAAGTTGTCCATATTTTCTGGAACTATATCACAAATACCTACTATTTCTAAATTATTGTTTATTGCTGCTTCTAAATGATTTGGTGAAATTCTTCCACATCCAATTAATCCATATTTCATTTTTTCATCTCTCCTTCTACTTCTTCTAAATAATTAATTAAATCATTATATATTTTTTCCGCATTAAACTTTTCTTCATATAATTTTCTTGCATTTTTTGATGTCTCTTCATATTTACTATTATTATTTTTTAACTCCATTATATATTTGCAAATTTCATCAGGATTTTTAGATGATATACCGCAATTATTTTCTTCAACTAATTTCTTCATATATCCATCAGATGTAAGTATAACTGGTAAACCATATGCAATATATTCAGCAAACTTATTTGATACGCCTATTTGAAAATCAAATGTATTTTTATATGGAGCTAGTCCCATCTTTGAATTTTCTAGGATATATTTTAAATCATCTCTTTCTGTCCAACCTAATAAATTAATATTGGATAACCCCATAGTTTTTTCCTTTAAAATGTCCATTTTAGGTCCGTCTCCACAAATATTTACTACTATATCATTGTCTGTTTTTTCCAATTTTTTTGCGAGTTCTGCAATTTTATCATAGTCAAATTGATTATTAATTGTAGCAAAAAAAGAAATATTAAATTTGTCCTTTTTTAAAATATTTTTTTTACTTGGATTTGAATTTGAATTTTCTCTTTTGTATCCAATATAGAAGAATCTATCAAACTTATTCTTTTTCCTCTTTCCTTTTTTTAATCCCCATTCCAGTACTGCTTCTGAATTTGCATTTATTGCAAATGCATTTTTCATTATCCTTCGTGTTTTATAATCCATTAATTTTATATATGGACTAGCAAATATTCTTAAATATTTTGGCAAATTGTGCTTAAAGATATCAGGCCACAAATCTCTAATGTCTACTATTACTGGCACATTATATTTTTTTCCGTATTTGACCGCTTCTGATGCATAATCTATTGTTGGAAAGGCTACATAAATCAAGTCGGGCTTTTCAAGTTTCTTTGCTTTTTCTCTAAATTTCTTTGCAATAGTTCTATGGTTAAGCATTCTGCTTACTGATATATTTTTTTTATATCCTTTTGCATAACTTATATCAATTATATAGTTTTCATTAATTTTCTCAATAGTATCTTTTTCGCATATTTGTTTTTTTGTAAAATGATCAAATGAACTGGTGAACCATATAACTTTATGTCCTCGATTATTTAATTCATTTGCTATCATTCCCATTCTAAGCAAGCGTCCATTGTTTTTATTACTTGGTAATGGTTCTCCAGTTTTAAGTAACCATATATTCATTGTTTTTACCCCTTCTAAAATTTATTATTTTATTTTTTTTGCTGGAACTCCCACGTAAGTTCCAGGCTCTTCTATCTCCTTTACAGCAACTGCCCCTGCCCCTATTATAATATCGGACCCGATTTTTATATTGTTTTTAATAATCGCACCAGCACCTATATGAGTGTAATCACCAATGCTTACGGTACCTGTTAATGTCGCATTTGGAGATATATGTACAAAATCTCCAATTTTATTGTCATGTTCTATTATCGCTCCTGTATTAATAATACAATGTTTGCCTATTATTGTATTAGGATTAATGACTGTATTTGCCATTATAACAGTACCTTCGCATATTGTAGTATTTATTCCAATAATTGCACTTGGGTGGATTAAGGTATAGTATAGTAAATTATATCTATTTGAAATTTCTTTTCTCATATAATTATTTCCAATGGCTATTACAAATTTGATTTCTGGATTTTTCTTCTGAATTTCAGAACACTCACATATTTTCCCAATAACCTTATTGCTATCTATGATATTTGTATTTTTTTTAATATTATCATCTAAAAATCCAACTAGAATGTCATTGTTCTTTATTACTAAATCAGCAATAACTTTAGCATGTCCTCCTGCTCCTATTATTACCACTTTACTATTCATTATCATTCTCCTTTTCATTAGGTTCTCCGTTGCCTTTAAAATATTCCATAGTTGCATTTCCTTGCTGTGATATTCCCTCTCTCTTTAGTACTTTTCCAATTGTCTTAAAAATTATTTTTATATCTTCCCATAAACTTATATGTTCGACATAATAAACATCTTCTTTGAACCTTTCGTCCCAATCTAGATTATTTCTTCCATTCACCTGAGCTAGCCCCGTAAGACCCGGTCTTACCTCATGTCTTCTTTTTTGTTCGTCATTGTATAATGGAAGATATTGAATTAAAAGTGGTCTAGGTCCTACTATGCTCATATCACCTTTCAAAATGTTTATTAATTCAGGTAATTCATCTAAGCTTGTGCTTCTTAAAATTTTACCAAATTTACTTAATCGTTTTTCGTCCGGTAATAAGTTTCCTTTTTCGTCTTTTTCATCGCTCATTGTTTTGAATTTATATAATGTAAATATTTTTTCATTCTTTCCTGGTCTTTTTTGTTTAAATATAGCAGGACTTCCTAGTTTAATCCTCACTAATATAAATATAATAAGCATTATAGGACTTAGTATTATCAAAGCTATCAAACTTAATACAAAGTCTAAAAATCTTTTTATGAATTTTCTGTACATTATACTCTCCGTTTTGTGTTTTTTATTTATTTAATATTACTATACTTTATCATTTTTTATTTAAATAATTCTCTAATAATATTTATTACAACTTTTTGCTCTTCCTCTGTCATTTTCGTGTCACTTGGTAGACAAATACCATTTTCAAATAGTTTTTGTCCAACAGATTTTTCTTCGTTACATATAGAAATAAAATCGCATTTTTCAAATACTGGTTGTAAATTCATTGGTTTCCATACAGGTCTTGACTCTATATTTTCTTTGTCCAAAGCATCCATTATTTCATTTGGTTTAACTTTTGAATTTTCATCTAGAACAAATGCTGACAACCAATGGTTAGGGACTGTATTCTCTGGTATTGGTTGCATTTTAATTTCAGCTATATCTTTAAAAGCTTCTTTATATCTATTATATATCTCTGTTTTTTTCTGAATTCTGTCATCTAAAACTTTAAGTTGCCCTCTACCTATTCCCGCACAAATATTACTCATTCTATAATTGTATCCAATTTCAGAATGTTGATAATGACGAGCTTTATCTCTTGCTTGCGTTGCCCAAAAACGTACTTTCTGAATTCTTTCTTCATCATCCGATACTAGCATTCCGCCGCCACTTGTTGTGATTATTTTATTTCCGTTGAAGGAATATATTCCATATTTACCAAAAGTTCCAGTTTGTTTTCCTTTATACGTAGACCCCAAACTTTCTGCAGCATCTTCAACTAAAGGGACATTATGCTCTTTGCAGATTTTTACAATTTCATCTATCTTAGCTGGTGTTCCATATAAGTGAACTACAATAACAGCTTTAGGGTTAGGATATTTTTCAAATGCTTTTTCTAGCGCTATGGGATCCATATTCCAAGTTTCCTCTTCGCTATCTATAAAAACGGGTGTAGCATTTTCATATATTACTGGATTTACTGTTGCAGAAAAAGTAAGAGACGATACAAAGACAATATCTCCCTGTTTTACGTTTAATGCCTTCATTGCCATATGAATAGCTGCAGTACCAGCTGATAATGCTGCTGCATGTTTAGCCCCAACATATTCTGCCAATTCTTCTTCAAATTTGTTAACATTTTCGCCTAAAGGAGCAATCCAATTTGTATCAAATGCTTCTTTTACATATTTTTTTTCGTATTCTTCTTCTGACATATGAGGTGATGCTAAAAAAATTCTTTTTTTCATAATATATTCCTTCTTCCTATTTATTTTAATTCAATTAATTTTTTATTTTTCAATTTCTTTCCTTGTATGTTGGCACAACTTTTTTCATATTGGCTTTTATATCACTTATTTTGATATTCTCATCTTTAATTGTGTCACTTAATATATCTAATTTTTTCTCAACATCTTCCATTGTAAGCTTAGATGGTTTTGCAATAAAAATTTTACTATGCTCTGTACTTTTTAATCCTTCCTCTGACATGAGAATTTCTTCATATAATTTTTCTCCGGGTCTTAACCCAGTAATCTCTATAGGTATATCTGTTTCTGGCTGTAAGCCGGATAATTTTATTAAGCTCACTGCTAAATCATATATTTTTACTGGTTCTCCCATATCAAGCACAAAAATTTCTCCACCTTTTGCATAAGTCGTTGCTTGTAAAACTAATTGTACGGCTTCTGGTATTGTCATAAAGAATCTTGTAATATCTTTATGTGTTACAGTAACAGGACCACCTTTTGCAATTTGTTTTTTGAACAAAGGAACTACTGAACCATTACTTCCTAAAACATTACCAAATCTAACAGCTACAAATTCTGTTTGGCTTACTTTGTTTTTCGCTTGGATTATCATTTCGCACATTCTTTTTGTAGCTCCCATTATATTTGTTGGATTAACTGCTTTATCTGTTGAAATTAAAACAAACCTCTTTACATTATATTTATCACAGCAATTTACAACATTGTATGTTCCAAACACGTTATTTTTTATAGCCTCCAATGGACTAGTTTCCATTAATGGTACATGCTTATGTGCAGCAGCATGAAATACTAAATATGGTCTATATTTATCAAATAAGCTATCCATCCTTGCTCTATCTCTTACGCTTGCCACTATTGCGTCTATTTTAGTATCTTTATAATTTGCCTTAAGTTCTAATTCAATATCATATAAGTTATTCTCATATATGTCCACTAGGACCATTTCTTTTGGATTAAATTTTACAATTTGCCTGCATAGTTCTGATCCAATTGAACCACCAGCACCTGTTATCATAATAACATTATTTTTTATTAAGCTTTCTATGTTATCATTGTCTAAAACTATAGGGTCACGTCCTAGAATATCTTCTATCTCAACATCTCTCATATTTTGTAAAATATTTTTTTCTGTTATAATATCCTGAATTCCTGGTAGAATTCTAAGTTTAACACCCGTTTCCTGGCATATTGCCAAAATTTTTTTTCTTTCTTGCATAGAAATATTTGATATTGTAAAGAATATTATATCTATTTTTTCCTCTTTACATATTCTAATTATATCATTTCTGTCTCCTAATATTTTTACACCATTTATTTTACATTTTTCTTTTTTTATATCATCATCAATCAATCCAACTATATTATAACTAGTTGTTAAATTATTCTTTATGTTTTTAATAACTTCTGTTCCCGCTTCTCCAGCGCCTATTATGAGTAAATTTTTCTTAGCTCCCTCTGGTTTAATAGTAATTGTATTAGTCAAAAAGAATCTTATAGCAACCCTATAAAAAATTATTATAATAGCTACGAGCACACCTGCTAAAAGATTTTCTTTTGGTGAGACCACATTCAAATTTAATATTACCTGTAATAGTGATATCACATTACATGAGACCATACATACTAACGCATATGCAAAATATTCTTTAGCGCTCTCAAATATAGTTATATTTCTATATACCTCAAATAAATTTAGAAATATTTGATATATTATTATTGCAAATAAAATTGAATTCGCTAACTTTTCTGTAAAAATTAGTTCTCCAGAAAAATTATAAATAAAAATTTCTGTAACAATATAAGCTAATATAATTGCAAATATATCTATAAAAAATAATGCTATCTTAGTTAGTTTAATTTTTTCTTTTATAACTTGCATTTCAACTCTTCCCCAATTTTTTCTTTTTTATATATGCTCTTGTAATTATATAATAACTCTTTCCAAATTTCAACATTTTTCCATAATTTTTTCACATAAAATGCAGTTGGTAATTTTTGCCATTCTAGGTCTCCAACTGCATTTTATAATTCTATTAAATTTGTTCTTGTAAAACATTGTTAACTAATACTATATACTGTTTTTTCTTATTCCAATTTTCTCCTATCCTTCTAAAATTCTTGCAAGTTCTATTCCTGAACAAGATGCCATCATAAGACCTCTCGTCATTCCTCCTCCATCACCTATACAATAAAGTCCACGGATATTTGTTTCAAAATTGTTATCTATCTCTACTTTATTACTATAGAATTTTATTTCTGGTCCATATAGTAAATTATCTGGATTAGCAAAACCTTCTATTACTTTATCTAATCCTCTTATAAATCGTAAAATATTTGTCATTGTTCTATATCCCAATGCAAAAGTTATATCTCCAGGAACTGCAGTTTTTAATGTAGGAACTACTGAATTTTCGTTTAACTCATTTTCCCAAGTTCTTTTTCCTCTATATATATCACCTAATCTTTGCACTACTATATTTCCAGCTCCTAGCTCATTTAAATTTTTAGCTACATTTCTTCCGTAGTCAATTGGTTTATTGAAAGGATATGTAAAATTATGTGATACTAAAATTGCAAGATTTGTATTTGTACTTTTCTTATCTTTATATGAATGTCCATTTACAAGCGTTAAGTTATTATCATATACTTCATTTGCTACAA
>CALXYG010000054.1 GCA_944392885.1 uncultured Clostridia bacterium | reverse complement strand
CTTGTAGTAATCTTTTTAAGGAGATGTTTTTATGAATAAGAAACGTATTATAGAAATTATGAGACAAGAACAATTAAATGAAGTATATTATAATGAAAGACCTGTTTGGATTCAAGAAATATATCATAACACTGCAAGAGTTGGTTTTGTAGATACAAACGAAGAGAAAAATGTTTTTATTTCTGACTTATACGAATAAAATAATTTAAAAACTCTTTTGTAGTATTTTCTACAAAAGAGCATATAAAGTGAATCGATAAGCCGGGTTCTGTCGTGAATGGTCATTTATCTAGGATGAGTATCTCTATTCATCTCAATCCACCTATTGGAAGCAAACGAGCAGCTTATCACTTCCGTTTAAAGATGTTTCTCCAGATGGGGTTTACACAAGACATATGTCACCATATTCTTTGTGAGCTCTTACCTCACATTTTCACCCTTACCAATTGCTTGGCGGTTGTTTTCTGTTGCACTTTCCTTAAGGTTTCCCTCACTGGGAGTTACCCAGCACCCTTGCTCTATGGAGCCCGGACTTTCCTCATATATAACAAATACGTTATATCCGCGACCATTTAATTCACTCTTTTTTTATTTTACCCCTTTTAAATTAAAAAGTCAAGACTAGAAATTGTTTATTTCTTCAAGTAAATTTCGGTATTTTATATAAAAAATATCCTTATCTTCAAGTCCTAATGAGTTTTTTAATTCATTTATTAATACATATGTTTTATTTATTTGATAAGAGTTAGATGTTACAAAATTTATATCTGTTGTGACCTGATGAAATGCTTCGTCTGCCTTAGTAATTTCTTCTCTCACACTATCCCAATCATTTGTCTCAACTAAAGAATATGCATTTAAAATAAATGATTTTGTTTTAATTATATTTTTTTTAACATTATCTTGAGAAATTATTTCTAAGTATTTTGGTAAATAACTATATAAATCAGCAATTGCAATTAAAGTATTTAATTTATCTTCATTTTTTATATAAGTTGCAACTTTATCAAGAGCAGAACTAAAACCGTTTATTTCATCATTGCTAATGCCAAGTTGGTGTAAATCTAATAGAATTGTGTTCCAAGCATAATACACATTTTCTATCTCGTTTTTAAGCCCTGCCCAGTCAATTGTATCTGTTGTAGGGTTTAGAATAGTATTTGGAGACATCTGATAGGAAATAATAGAATTTGAATTCTCATTTTCTCCTGTTCCACTATTTTGATTATTTCCTCCACTTTGTCCGCCACTACTTTGTGATGATGAACTTGTTTTTTCTTGCTCTGCTGATTCTTTTGTTAGCATTATTTTGCCCGTTGTTAATTTGTAATTCTCAAAAATAATATTATTTAATCGATTTGAAAGAGCTATAAATTTTGTGCTTAAATATTCTATCTCGTCTGTTGCTTTTGCATTTAAATCTTCAGAATTGTTTGAACATCCTGTTAGACAAATAAGTAGCATAGAAAATATAATTCCACAAATACTAATTTGCATTGTTTTTTTTAACTTCATGAAAAACCACCTTGTAATTAGTATTTCCGATAAATTACCTTTTATTCTATTGAATAGAATTCTTTAAAAACTAAAATACTAATAAAAAGTGGAGGGATTTAAATTGTATACAATGATTTCATTATATAGTATGAAAAAAGAAGAAATTGAGCGATTTTTAAGTTTTTTTTATAATAAAGAAATTAAATTAGAAAAAGACGAGTGGGAAAAAAAATATGAAAATCCTGTGGAAATGGCAGAAATAATTGGTGCTTTTATTGATAACAATGATAAATTTAAAATTAATATGTGGGTAAGTATTGATAAAGGTTTCTATATCAATGTTACAGAACACAATGCAAATCAAATCATTAAATATTTATATGAAAGATTTCCATATTAGTTATTCATGTTCGAGACATATTGTCACAGGACCATCATTGATTAATTCTATTTTCATATCAGCGCCAAATTTTCCGTGTTTCAACAATTAGACCTTCAGATTTGCATTGTTGTATAAAGTATTCATATAATTGTTCTGCCACCTCTGGTTCCGCAGCATTTACAAAGCTAGGTCTATTTCCCTTTTTGCAATCTGCATATAAAGTGAATTGTGATACTATTAAAATTTTTCCAATTACATCTTTTACCGATAGATTCATTTTATTATTCCCATCTTCAAAAATTCGTAAATTACAAATTTTTTCTGCAAGGTATTCAGCCGTTTGCTTTGTATCATTTGGTCCCACTCCTAGCAATACTAAAAGGCCCTTATTAATTTCTCCTACAACTGAGTTATCTATTATTACTCTTGCTTTTTCAACCCTTTGTATAACTAGTTTCATACTTATCTCCCTTTTATCTAATCTTTGTTTGATTCTTCTGGATTTACAATTTCTGCATCAAATACTTTTATGTCATCTACTTGGTTTTTACTACCACAGTTTGGGCAAAATTCAAATTCTTCTTCAAACTCTTCGCCGCATTTACTACACTTTTTCCTATTTTTTAAATAAAGAATTTCAGATTCTGCGTTTTTAATACTTTCCATTGCTTTATCAATTGCTTTGAATTCTGTAATAAACTGTAATGCAATATTATCGTCCCTGTTATTTAAATATTTTTTATATATTGCTTCTCCTATTTTCATATATTCCATTTTCATATTTTCTCTTGTGTCAGCTATCTTTATCTTGAGTTTTGTCTCTTTAGCTAATTTTGTAGTCTTTTCAGAAGCTATATTATAGGTTTCAGAAAACTTTTTACCTAATTTATTTAAAAAATCCATATGTTAATCCTCCCTCTATAATTTTTGCTTTTATTACTTTTTTTATTCGCTTTTTGGCGTCCTCGTCATTAATAATTTAACAGCTCTTTCAGGCTCTAAATGATTATTTAATACGTCATATACGGCATTTACAATTGGCATTTCCACTTTATATTTGTCAGATAGTCTTTTAGCTACATCAATATTATCAACACTTTCAATTGTCATTCCAATTTTTTCTTTTACATATGACAAACTATTGCCTTTTCCAATTAAAAAACCTGCATTACGATTACGACTGTGCTGGCTTAAACAAGTTACTATTAAATCTCCAAGTCCTGTTAAACCATAAAATGTATCTTCATTTGCTCCCATCTTTATGCCTAAACGTTTGATTTCAACTAACCCTCTAGTAATTAGTGCTGCGAATGTATTGTCCCCCAATCCAATTCCAGCTGCAATTCCCGCACAAAAAGCGATAATGTTTTTTAAAGCTCCTCCAAGTTCTATTCCTTTTACATCAATTGAAGAATAAACTCTCATATTTTCATTCATAAAAGTGTTTGTTACAAGTTCTTTTACACTTTCATGCTGTGTTCCAATAACAATAGCAGTTGGAATTCCTATTGAAACCTCTTCTGCATGGCTTGGTCCAGATAAAACTCCTGTCTTTGCAAATGGCATTTCTTCTTTTAAAACATCTACTAATGTATACATTGTATCTTGTTCAAATCCCTTTGAACACATTAATACCGGTTGATTTGTTACATAACATTTGTACTCTTTTACTGTATTTCTAACAAATTTTGAAGGCGTAACATGTAATACCAAATCACTCCCCCAAACTACATTTTCAAAATCCAAACTGCAAGAAATATTTTCTGGAAGCACTACATTGGGTAAAAATTTGCACTTCCTATACTGGTTAATCTGGTTAGCCTCTTCTTCTGAATATGACCATATTTTAATATTATTTTCAAGTTTCGCTAAGTGAATAGCAAGAGCTACTCCCCAACTTCCACTTCCAATTATAGCTATATTTCTCATTAGTTTCCTCCATTTTTAATTTAATTTTGTTTTTCCAAGATTTAATTTGTTTTCTTTTCCTTCTAATATCCTTTGTATATTTTCTCTGTGAAGGAATATAACAAATGCAGCTAGAAGTATACCAAAAATAATATAATTAGCATTTGATACTAAGTAATTTTGATTAATAAATATAGTTAGAACTGGAAATAAAATTGCTGCCAAAACAGAACCGAGTGAAACCATTTTAGTAAATATCATAATAATTAGTGCAAACACTAAACAAATAAGTCCAATTTGCCAATTAATAGTTAACAATACCCCCAAACTTGTAGCAACACCTTTTCCTCCTTTAAACTTGAAGAAAATAGGAAATGAATGTCCTATTACAACACAAATTCCTGCTATTTGAATTAATAAAGCTCTATTTATATCTGTTATAATAAGTCCTACTACATAAGCAATAATGACAGCTAATACACCTTTTAGAATATCACAAATTAATGTTAGTATTGCCGCTTTTTTTCCAACTGTACGTAGTACATTAGTTGTACCTGCATTTTTACTTCCTTTCTCTCTTACATCAATTCCTGCCATTTTTTTACTAAAGATAATAGAAAAACTGATACTACCTAATAAATATGCTATGACTCCAATTAAAATATATGCTACCATTTTTTACCTCCTATATTTTATTTTCTTTTTTTTCACGTATAATTACCCTAACTGGTGTTCCACTTAACCCAAAATTTTTTCTAAACTGATTAATTATATATCGTTCATATGAAAAATGAAATAATTCTTTATTATTTACAAATAATACGAATGTTGGTGGTTTTGTAGAAGCCTGCGTGCCATAAAATATTTTTAACCTTTTTCCCTTATCTGTTGGTGGTTGCATTACCGCAATTGCTTCATTAATAACATCATTTAATATAGATGTTGATATTCTCATTGAATTTTGATTTGCTACATTATGAATAAGATCAAATAATTTATCTATTCGTTGCCCTGTTTTCGCAGAAATAAATATAATCGGAGCATATGCTAGATATGCTAATCTAGCATATACTTCTTCTGTATATTTCTCAAGTGTTCCTGTTTGTTTTTCAATTTCATCCCATTTATTTATAACAATAATTATGCCTTTTCCTGCTTCATGAGCCTCTCCTGCTATCTTAGTATCTTGCTCTGTTACACCCTCTTTGGCGTCTATCATAAGCAAACATACATCAGCTCTTTCAATAGCAAGCAAAGTTCGCATAATACTATATTTTTCAATATTTTCATTTATTTTACTCTTTTTTCGAACTCCGGCAGTATCAATAAAAATAAATTTTCCTTTTTCATTTTCAAAATAAGTATCTATAGCGTCTCGTGTTGTGCCTGCTATATCGCTTACAATCACACGATTTTCTCCTAATATCTTGTTAACTAAAGATGACTTACCCACATTTGGTTTTCCAATAACGGCTACTTTAATTGTCTCATCATCTTCAACCTCATCTTGTTTTGCTGGTAAATTTTCATATATAGAATCAAGTACATCCCCTATCCCAAGTGCATTAGTGCTAGAAATTGGATGAGGCTTACCAAGTCCTAAACTATAAAATTCATAAATGTCATCTGATACTTTACCAATATTATCAGCTTTATTACATACCAAAATAACCGGTTTTTTAGTTTTCTTTAATAGAATTGAAATATCTTTGTCAGCTGCTGTTACACCTTGTTTTAAATCTGTAATAAATACAATGATATCTGCAATTTGCATTGCAATATTTGCTTGTTCTTTCATCTGTGATAAAATAATATCTTCTGATTGTGGCTCTAGCCCTCCTGTATCAATCAATGTAAATTCTCGATTACGCCATGACGTATCTGCATATATTCTGTCTCTTGTAACACCCGCAACATCTTCCACAATAGAAATTCTCTTCCCAACAACATAATTAAAAAAGGTTGATTTCCCAACATTTGGTCTTCCAACAATTGCAACAGTTGGTTTACTCATTTTGAATTTCCTCCCTATCTACATGTTTTAGATTATATCATAATAAGTATAAAAAATATATAAATTTTTTAAAATTTTAAACAATTTGTGACAAAACATTATGATTTATGTTCTTTGCATTTATACTATATATTAACTAATATCTTCTTATTCCTATAGCTAAATAAAACCTATAGTATATACTATAGGTTTTATTGTTTGCATTATTCTGCTTTTTTTGTTACAACTTCTTTTCCATCATAGTAACCACAATTTGGGCAAACTCTGTGTTGCATTATTTTTTCGTGGCAATGTTTACACTCTACTAAATTTTGGTTCTCAAGTTTCCATGTTGATCTTCTAGCGCCTGTTCTCGCTTTTGACCATCTTCTTTTTGGTTGTGCCATTTTTATTCCCTCCCCATCTTCTTATACCAAATGTATCTATATTCTTGTTTTTAACATAAATTAAATCACTAATAAATTATACAAGGGTTCTTTTTATTTGTCAAGTAAAAGCCAAACATTTTGTTATATTTTAACATTTTGAACTTTTTTGCATATACTAATTAAGGAATATCAATATTATTAGAGCATACATTGCTCAAATGGAGGTTCTTATGTGCGGTTACGTTGGATTTGTAAATTATACTGGTAAAAATCAAAATGCTTTAAAAAAAATTCATAAAATGGCTAATGCAATATGTCGAAGAGGTCCAGATGAAGATGGTTATTTTATAAATGAAAATATTTCATTAGGACATAAAAGATTAATTGTTATAGACCCAGATGGTGGAAAACAACCTATGTCTTTTAATATTGATAACAACACATATACCATTTGCTATAATGGTCAATTATATAATACAGAAGAAATTCGAAATGAATTAAAAAGGCATGGTTTTAACTTTAATGGACATAGCGATACCGAAATTTTGTTAAAAGCTTATATACACTATGGTTACTCTGTTGTCAATCATCTAAATGGTATTTTTTCCTTTGTTATTTGGGATGATAATAAGCAAGAATTATTTATGGCTCGTGACCATTTTGGTGTAAAACCATTTTATTATTCTAAATTTAATGACACATTCATTTTTTCTTCAGAAGTTAAAGGCATTTTAGCTTTTCCAGGGTTTCCAATTTCCATAAATGAGCAAAGTATTTGTGAATTATTTGGTATTGGACCAGCACATACTCCTGGAACCTGTGCATTCAAAAACATAGATGAATTAAAGCCTGCACATTATGCAATCTATAGCACTAACGGACTTTATATTAATCAGTATTGGAAATTGAAAAGCAAACCTCATTTGGATGATTTTAAAACAACGTGCGAGACAGTAAAACTTTTATTAGAAGATTCTATTCAAAGACAATTAATTTCTGATGTACCTCTTTGTACTTTTCTATCTGGCGGGTTGGATTCTAGCATTATTTCAACTTATGCATGCAATTATTATAAAGAGAATAATTTACCTATTTTAAATACTTTCTCTGTTGACTATGTTGATAATGATAAGAACTTCGTAGAAAATGAATTTCAACCAAATTCAGATAAATATTATATTAATATTATGACAAATAAATTAGGTACAAATCATCATACTGTTTACATTGATACACCTGAGTTAGCTAATGCGTTAGAAGATGCTATGATTGCACGAGATTTCCCTGGCATGGCAGATATAGATTCTTCTATGCTATTGTTTTGTAAAAAAGTGAAAGAAAAAGCAACTGTCGCTATCTCTGGTGAATGTGCAGATGAAATCTTTGGCGGTTACCCTTGGTTCTTTCGAAAAGATGCATTGGAAAGCGGAACTTTTCCATGGTCTATAGCTCTTTCTGAAAGGCAAAATTTATTACACCCTAGTATTGCAAAAAAAATAGATTTAGAAGATTATATAAATTTTCGATATAATAATAGTTTGAATGAAGTTGATATTTTAGATGTTGACTCAAAAGAAACTTCTGAGAAAAGAAAAATATTTTATTTAAATTTACATTGGTTTATGCAAACATTATTAGATAGAACGGATAGAATGTCTATGTATAATGGATTTGAAGTGAGAGTTCCATTTTGCGATTATAGATTAGTAGAATATGTATGGAACATACCATGGGAAATGAAAGCATATAAAGGTCGCGAAAAAGGTTTGTTACGTTATATTATGGAAGATACTCTGCCAAAGGAGATTGTTTATCGTAAAAAAAGTCCTTACCCAAAAACACATAATCCAAATTATTTAGCTAAGGTAAAAACCATGTTAACAGATATTATAAATGACAAAAAAGCGCCAATTCATTATCTTCTAAATAAGGACTATATTTTAGAAATCTTAAAAACAGATGGTACAGCATTTACAAGACCATGGTTTGGTCAGCTAATGACTGGTCCACAACTTATGGCATATTTGTGCCAAGTAAATATGTGGCTTGAGAAGTATTCCCCTAATATAGAATTATAAAATTTAAACACAGAAAGCCTGAATTTATTTCAGGTTTTTCTGTGTTTATAATTGTTATAGTTCTTTGTGTAATTTCATTTTAACTTTTCTTTTATTTTTACAAGTACATTTAATGCATCAATTGGAGTGAGTTCATTAATATCTACCTTATCTATTGTATGTGCTATTTCTGCCAATTTGTAATTATACATATCTAATTGCCCTGCAACATTTTTTTTATCTTCTTTTTTTACGGTGATTTTTCGTTCTAATGTTTTAAGAATTTCATTTGCCCTTGTAACTACTTTATTTGGTACTCCAGCTAATTTGGCTACATGGATACCATAGCTTTCATCTGTACCACCACGTATTATTTTCCTTAAAAAAATTATATCTTCTCCTTTTTCCTTTACTGCAATTGAGTAATTTTTTACACCTTCTATTTTTGATTCTAGTTCTGTTAACTCATGATAATGAGTAGCAAATAATGTTTTAGCACCACATTTTTCTCTATCTGCAATATATTCTGCTACAGCCCAAGCTATAGATAATCCATCATAAGTAGACGTTCCTCTTCCAATTTCATCTAATATTACTAAACTATTACTTGTAGCTTCTTTTAAAATTGTAGAAACTTCCATCATTTCCACCATAAATGTACTTTGTCCCATACTTAAGTCATCTGATGCTCCTACTCTAGTAAAGATTTTATCAACTACACCTATCTTGGCATAGCCAGCTGGAACAAAACTACCGGACTTGAGCCATTAATGTAATTAAGGCTACCTGTCGCATATATGTCGACTTTCCTGCCATGTTTGGCCCAGTAATAATAGAGAGCCTATCACTTTCCAAATTAAGATAAGTATCATTTTGAACAAAACTACCACTTGGTAACATTTTTTCTATAACAGGATGTCTTCCATCTTTAATATCAATCTCTCCACTATTATCTACAATTGGCATAATATAATTTAGATCTTCAGCAACTGCTGCAAAAGAACACAATACATCCAATGTAGAAACTACATAGGCAGATTTTTGAATTCTTTCAATTTCCTTTGATATTTTACTACGCAATTCAACAAACAAATCATATTCCAAAGCAATAACCTTTTCTTCTGCTCCTAAAATTTCATTTTCGACTTCTTTTAGTTCCTCTGTTACATATCTCTCACAATTTGTAAGTGTTTGTTTGCGAATATAGCGTTCTGGCACCAAACTTAAGTAGGATTTTGTAACTTCCAAATAATAACCAAATACTTTTGTAAATCCAACTTTCATATTTTTAATTCCAGTGGATTCTTTTTCTTTTGCCTCAATATTTATAATCCATTGTTTTCCTTCTGTTGTAGCTTTTTTATATCTGTCTACATCTTGATTATAACCTTGTTTAATAATCCCCCCATCTTTTACACTTATTGGAGGATCATCTATAATAGCAGATTCAATTAATTCGCTCATATCTTTTAATTCATCTAATCTCAAATATAGATTTTTTAATAAATGACATTTACTTTTAGAAAGCAATTCTTTTAATTCAGGTAATTGTTTCATTGAATTTTTTAAAGAAATCATATCTCTGCCATTAGCGTTTCCAAAAGAAATTTTTCCTATTAATCTCTCAATGTCATATACTTTCTTTAATGAAGCTATAATATCACCGCGAAAAATTATATTATCTTTTAGTTCTTGTACCGCTTCTAATCTTTGCTTAATTTCAAACACATCAATTAATGGATCATTTAGCCATCTTCTTAAATGTCTTCCTCCCATGGCAGTTGATGTCTTATCTAAAACCCATAATAATGTTCCCTTTTTGCCTTTATCACGCATTCTTTCTGTAATTTCCAAATTACGCCTCGCAGACATATCTAACGACATGTAACGCGAAATTGTGTAAAAATGAATTGTATTAATGTGTTCTAATTTTATTTTTTGTGTTTGATTTAAATACTCTAGCAACCCATTGATAGCACAAATTGCAAATAATTGGTTTTTATAATCTTCTACTGGCTTCTCGCTATCTTTTAATAAAGTAAAATTTTGAGATATAATATCTAAGTCTTCTCCAAAAGATTCTTCCTTTTGTTTTGTTATAAATACTTCAAAACGTTCTTTAATTTTATTAATTTCTTCTGTGCTATCAAATAACATTTCATTTACTACAATTTCTGCTGGTGTAAATCTTGCAATTTCATCTAATAGCTTTATGAAATTGTTATTTTCCTTAATTTGTGAAGCATAAAAATCGCCAGTCGAAATATCACATATAGCTATTCCAAAAAATAGTCCCGTTTTATAAATAGACATTATATAATTATTTTTCTTTTCATCTAACATATTGCTTTCTAAAACAGTCCCAGGAGTTACGACACGAATAACATCTCTTTTTACAATTCCCACTGCCTTTTTTGGATCTTCCAATTGTTCACATATAGCTACTTTATAGCCTTTTGTAATAAGTCTTGAAATGTATATATCTGCTGCGTGATATGGTACCCCACACATAGGTGCTCTTTCCTCTTGACCGCAATCTCTCCCTGTTAATGTGAGTTCTAATTCGCGAGAAGCGGTAACTGCATCATCAAAGAACATTTCATAAAAATCCCCTAGTCTATAGAATACTAAGCAGTCACTGTATTTTTCTTTAATTTCTAAATAATGTTGCATCATAGGTGAAAATTCAGCCATATTCTATTTTCTCCTTTCGCCATGCTGTTTTTTGCATTTTATTTCATTTAATTGATATTCTCTGACTTTGTTTAATTATCTTTTAATTTTCCCTCTAAATACCAAGTATGCTCTGCTATAATTTTCAAATCAACAATCTTTCCCACATACTCTTCTTTTCCTTCAAAATTTACTACTTTGTTGCTCTCTGTTCTTCCAGTATACATTTTGCTATTGTTTTTGCTAATTCCTTCTACTAAAACCCTTTGAATCGACCCAACATATTTCAAATTATTTTCTGGAATTTTTTTCTCAAAAAGTGACTTAAGTAGTTCAAATCGTTTATGTTTTATATCTTCCGGAATCTGATTGTCCATTTTATCTGCCTTTGTTCCTGACCTTCTTGAATAAATAAACATATAGATTTGTTCAAAATTAACCTTTTTTACAATATCTAATGTATCCTCAAAGTCCTCCTCAGTTTCCCCTGGGAAACCAACAATAATATCTGTGGAAAAAGTAACATTAGGAATTTGATTTTTCATTTTTTCAACTAATTCTATATATTGCTCCTTTGTATAATTTCTGTTCATTTCTTTTAGAATTTTACTGCTTCCAGATTGCAATGGTAAATGAATTAGCTTACAAATATGCTCTCCTTCTTTTATAGCCTGTATTACATTGTCTGTAAAGTCTTTAGGATGAGGAGATACAAATCTAATTCTTTCAATTCCCTTTATTTTATTAATATCTCTCAAAAGTTCTGCAAACCCATAATTTTCTCTTCCTTTATAAGAATTCACATTTTGTCCGAGCAATGTCACTTCAACATAACCCTCTTTTGCTAGTCTCTCTACCTCATTAATAATATTTTCTGGTTTTCTACTTCGTTCTCTTCCTCTTACATATGGAACTATACAATAACTACAAAAATTATTACAACCATACATTATAGTAACAGAAGCTTGTTTTGAATGTTTTCGTTTAATCGGTAATCCCTCGTGAATTTCACCATTAATATCTAAAATATCTTGTATTTTTTGCTTTTCAACAATTGCTTGATATAAATCTTTTTGAAATCTATGAATGGTATGTGTACCAAAAATTATATCAACAAATGGATAGCTTTTTTTTATTTTATTTCGCATTACCTCTTCTTGCATCATGCAACCACCTATTGCAATGATTGTACCATTTTGTTCTTTGATTTTTTTTAACTCACCTAATTTTCCAAATACTCTTTCTTCTGCATTTTCGCGAACACAGCAAGTATTAATTACTATCAAATCTGCTTCTCCGATTTTTTTTGTCATATTATAACCAATTTCTTCTATCATTCCAGCTATTTTTTCTGAATCATTTTCATTTAATTGACATCCCATTGTTAAAATAGTATATTTCTTTCCATTTTGTTGTTCTTTTATCCTTCTAATTAATTCATTTTCCATTATAAGTCCCTTTCTCATTATACTGCTATTTACTTAGGCATAAAGTTTTCATATTTATCAAATATTTTTCATTATATTATAATTCTACATTTTTTTCAAGTTCAAATTTATTGCTACTTCCGAAATATTAAAAGAAAAAATCGCCCTTGTTTAGGCGATTTTCTTAAATCCCATATTTTTGTTTAAATCTATCTGCTCTTCCACCTGTTGTATTTTGTTTTAAATTACCTGTCCAGTGTGGATGGCATTTTGAACAAACATCTACTTTTATTTCTGGTTTTGTGGAATTTGTCTCAAATTCGTTACCACATGCACAAATAATTTTGCATGCTCCGTATTTTGGATGTATTCCTTCTCTCATTTATTATTCACCTCTTTTTTCTTTCCTTAAACAATATCTATACAATCTTAACACAAATTCCTAAAAATAGCAAGAAAATTTATAAATTTTTCTCTCCCTCGATTTCTTTCATATAGGCAACCGTGTCATCTATTTCTTCTTGAAGTGAAATTTTAGTTACAATTTTTATTACAATATTAAACAAACAAACAATAATTAAAATTATTAACCCTAATTTTTGCCATATTTTAGCAATCATACTTTTCTCCTTAATATATATTTTTTACAGTTTTATTTTAATGTGAATACAATATTTATGCAAGTTTTTTTGTTTTTTTTTCTTATTCTTTTGTTTTTAATTTGCTGATTCTTTTTT